>CAJOOL010000227.1 GCA_905236115.1 uncultured Endomicrobiia bacterium | reverse complement strand
CTTAAGCGGTGATAAAAGAGCTTTTAATATTATTGCGGCCAGCCGTGATACGGTAACATTGGATACGTTTTTTTTAAATAAGATGGGTTTTGAAATAAAAAACAATATTTTTCTTACGCCTTTAAGAGAGAAAAATCTCGGCGTATTGAATCTGAAAAATACAATATATACCGGAGACAGCCCGGAAAAATTTGATTTTACAAACGTAAAAGCTCCTGTGACAAAAAGAGTTTTAAATCTTTTACCGAAAAAACTTTCGCGTTTTGCGGCAAAATATTTAGGCAGACTTATCTGGGTAGCACCCGTAATAAATGAAAATAAATGTGTCAAATGCTGCCAGTGTATGCGTTCGTGTCCGGTAAAAGCAATAGTGTTTGACAGGGAAAAGCAAAAATATCCCTTTATACGAAGAGAAAAATGTATATCCTGTTTCTGCTGTCATGAACTGTGCCACCATAAAGCGGTGGATATAAAGAAAAGTTTTGTAACAAGATTCTTTTTAAAAAAATGAAAAAAAATAAAACGTTTCGGCATCATATTGAATACTATGCTTTGAAAATAACGATGACGTTTCTGCATCTTTTTCCTATTAATTTTTCAAAGAAGATAGGGCTTATGCTTGCGGAAATTGCCTTTATTTTTGTACCTGTAAGAAAGAAACATATAATAAATTCTTTAAAGGAAAGTTTCCCGGAAAAGTCCGAAAAAGAAATATTAAAGATTGCAAAAGATGTTTACAGACAGTTTGTAATAACGTTTGTGGAGATAATTTATTTCCCGAAAATGTCGTCTGAAGAACTGAAAAATTTTGTTAATTTTGAAAATATTTATCTTGTTGAAAATGCTTTAAAAAACGGTAAGGGTGCGGTAATGCTCTCTGCTCATTACGGCAACTGGGAACTCCTTGCAATATCTTTTGCACAGCGGTATCCTTTGTCGGTGATAGTTGCACGTCAGGAAAATCCGCATGTTGATAAAATGATTGACGATATAAGATCGTCAAAAGGTTATAATACCATTTATAAGGATAAAGCTCCTATGGGAGTAATGAAAGCGTTAAGAAGAAACGAATTTGTGGCTATCCTTGCCGACCAGGATGCCGGCGGGCAGGGCGTGTTTGTTCCTTTCTTCGGAAGACCGGCTTCCACGGCAAAAGGGCCTGCGGTGTTTGCTTTAAGAGCAGGATGTCCGATAATAGCGAGTTTTTGTATCAGAATGCCCGACGGCAGATATACTGCAAGGTTTGAGGAAATTCCAGTTCCGAAAGGAAATGATATTGAAGAAAATGTTAAAATTATAATGACAAAATACAGCGAGCTTTTGGAAAAAAATACGAGACAACATCCGTCGTATTGGTTCTGGTTTCACAGACGGTGGAAAACGAAACAAATGCCGGTTGAAGAGAGTTGAAAGGTTGAAGAGTTAAAAAACGGCAATTGTAAATTGAATAAAGGGCTTGTATTTTTTTTAAATATAGATTATAATTAATATAGCGGAGTTTGAAGGCTGTTATAAGATTGCATTTAAAAGTAAAAAATGGTATAAAATTATATCAGTAAAAGGAGAGAGCTTATGCAGATTAACATCACGGCAAGACATTTGAAGTTGACGGACGCAATTGATTCTTATGTCAGGCAGAAGATTTCAAAAGCGGGAAAATATTTTGACGGCGATACGGCCAGGGCTCACGTTATTTTATCCGTTGAAAAAAACAGACAGATAACGGAAGTTACATTCTACATTGACGGCAGAGCTTTCAGAGCAAAAGAAGAATCCGAGGATTTGTATTCTTCAATAGATTTAACTACAGACAAACTTTCCAAACAGTTAAGAAAAGAAAAAGAAATTTCAAAAATCCACAGAAAAGAAAACTTAAAAGTAGTCAAATCCAAAGAAATTAAAGCCGATGTATTCTCTTATGATACTATGGAAGATTCCAGAACGAAAATCTCGGAAATCAAGAGATTTGATATTCATCCGGTATCAATAGAAGATGCAATAAATGAAATGGACTCTTTAAATTACAGAGTTTATATGTTCTTGAATGCATCAACGGACAAAATAAACGTTTTATACAGAAAAGACAGCGGTTCTTTGGTAATGCTGGAACCTGAATTTAATAATTAAAAACTCTATAGGAGGCTTTGTAAAAATGAACATTATGGATTTCTTATCCAAGGATGCCATCACGGTAGATTTAAAAGCTCAGAACAAAAAAGATGCAATTATTGAGCTGATTGAACTGTTGAAGACGTCAAAAAAAATCAAAAACACCGAAGAAATTATTGATGTTGTTCTTGAGAGAGAAAAATTAGGTTCCACGGGTATTGGGCAGGGTGTTGCCATTCCTCACGGAAAGACCGATGTTTTGTCCGAGCAGGTCGGCGTGCTGGGTATATCCAAAAAAGGTATAGAATTCAATTCTTTAGACGGTGAGCCGGTATATATAATATTCCTTTTGGTAGGTCCTGTTGAAGTTACCGGACAGCATTTGAAAGCTTTGTCAAGGATTTCAAGACTTTTCAAAGATAAATTTTTAAGACAGGCCATAAAAGATGCCGAAACCAAAGAAGATGTAATAAAAATAATTCAGCAAGAGGATGCCTATTAAACAATGCCGGTTTTAACGGTCGGTACTTTAATTGAAGAAAAAGCGGAAGATTTAAAACTTACGATAATTGCAGGTTCCGGCGGGTTGGGGAAACGGATTACAGTTCCCGATATCAACAGGCCGGGGCTTGCATTTGCAGGTTATTTTGCACATTTGCCTTATGAAAGGGTGCAGGTAATAGGCATAGCCGAACATACGTTTCTTAAGTCTCTGTCCTATGAAAAACAGTGTGAAATGTTTACAAAAGTTTTTTCTCCCGCACAGGTTCCCTGCTGTATAATTACAAGGTCTTTTGAACCTCTTAAGTCCATGCTTGAGGTTTTTGACAGATTGAATGTTCCTCTGTTAAGCACGCCATTGTCTTCGGCACAGCTTTTGGGGGATCTTCTTTTTTATTTGGACGAAAAACTTGCACCTGTGCAGAAAGTTCACGGCGTGTTATGCAACGTTTACGGTTTGGGCGTGTTCATAAGAGGAAAGTCGGGTGTAGGAAAATCCGAATGTGCGTTGGAACTTGTCAAAAGAGGCCACATGCTTGTTTCCGACGACATTGTAGAGATAACTAAACGTTCCGGAAGAATTCTTATGGGTAAAGCTACCGGCATTGTAAAACACCACATGGAGCTCAGAGGCGTGGGGGTTATAGATATAAGAAATATGTTCGGCATAGCGAATATTCTTGACGAATCCAAGATAGAACTGGTTATAAATCTTGTAGACTGGAACGAAGTCAATAAATTTGAAAGGCTGGGACTGGATGAATATTTTGCCAATATTTTGGGGGTGAAAGTTCCCGAGATAACCATTCCCGTAGCACCCGGAAGAAACCTTGCGGTTATAGTTGAAACGGCCAGCTTGAACCAGAGATTAAAAAACAGGGGATATTTTGCTGCAATAGAAATGAACAAAAAACTTCTGGAAGAGATAAACAAAAATGAAAAATAATTTTTTGATAATATCGGGAATATCGGGTGCGGGCAAAAGCCAGGTTTTGAATATTTTGGAAGATTTCGGTTATGTCTGTGTTGACAATATGCCGATAGAGTTCGTTTTTGAGTTTATAAAACTTTATAAAAACAACAG
>CAJOOL010000226.1 GCA_905236115.1 uncultured Endomicrobiia bacterium | reverse complement strand
TTTATTTTTATATTATCCGGGGCTAAAGGGCGGCTGCCCTGTTCCCCGCTTCCTATTTTTTCAACTGCGGGATCCCCGACAGAGACACTCGGGGATGACAGACGAAACGGCAAGGTTGCTTCGTCGCCTACGGCTCCTCGCAACAGCGAACGGCAAAGAGGAGGTTTTATAACATAGATTCCCGATTAACGGCTACAAAGTGCTTCGCACTTTTCGGGAATGACAGACGAAACGGCAAGATTGCTTCGTCACTTCGTTCCTCGCTGTAATTGTTGCTTTTTTAAAGAGCGATTTTGTATAATAACCGAGAGATAAACCTACTTGGCGAAGTATTTATCTTTTTTTCAAGCCGTGCTATGCTTTTGGCTGCAGGCCAAAAACAGCCCGCTCGGTTTTGTTTTTGTCTGTATAAATAATATAAAAAAGATTTAAAATAAACTCTTTTTATATATTAGTAAATATTATGAGATAATTATAACTCTTTTTTGTGAAAAAATCAAGGGTTTTTTGTTTTTGTGGTGTGGCAGGAGACGGCAATTGAAACAGAACAGTTTGAAAAATAAAGTAAAACATTTACTGCTGGAACTGGATATGACACAGACCGAACTGGCCGAAAAAATAGGCGTACATAAGCAGGTGATTGCCAATTGGCTGAACGGCAGCCGAACCCCGAAGACGGATAATCTGAAAAAACTGGCCGGGGCACTGAATGTGCCGGTGGTTGAACTGCTGGAAGAAGACGGCGGGGGTATTGTATATGAAGCGAGCGGTAAGGGCAAACTGTCCGAGCTGGAAGAAGCGAAACAGAAAATAAAAGAGTTTGAAGAAAAATTGAAATTTAAAGATGAGCAGATAGAGTTTCTGAAAGAGAAAGTGAAATTTTATGAGAGGTTGAAGAGTTGAGGAGACGGCAATTTATAATGTACAATGAACGGTAATGGCGAAAGTAGTAGTAGGTTTAGTGGGGCAGGAAGAAGGACGCAGAAAAAAATCTTTACAGATAAATGACAGAATTTATATAATAGGCGAAAAGTGCGGGAAGGAAAATCCGTAATTTTCGCTTATATTTTTTAGAAAATTTAAGGAGATGCTGAATAATTCTGAAATTTATTTTCAGATAAAAAGTTGTAAGAAAACGCCGACTAATTCTGAATGGAAACCGCAAAAAAAAACGCAGGGTTTTTATCGCTGAATTCAGTATAAACAAAAATGAAAATAACAAGCATTCATAACGATATAATAAAGCAGGTTGTCTCGCTGAAAAATAAAAAAGTGCGGGATGAGCTGGATTTATTTATTGTTGAGGGATATAAACAGGTTGCAGAGATAGGCGAAGATTGGAATATAAAGTATATAATAGCCACGGAAAAAGAAAAGTCGGGAAAATTGAAAAAGTTAGAGAAGTTGACGGCGGGAAATAGCATAAGCAACCAAAAGGAAAGTATTGTTTGTGAAAACCGTGTGGCTGCAAAAGCAACCATGGGAAATGAAAGTGACGGGAAGAAAACTGTGGTTTATGAAGTCAGCGAGCAGTTGTTTAAAAAAATATCTTCTACGCAAACTCCTCAGGGAATAATGGCTGTTGTAGAAAAGAAAAAATATGATATGGATGAAGTGCTGGACTGCGGGCGGGGATGCGAAAAGAAAAAAATCAAAAAAAATATTTTTGTTGTTTGCGATAATGTGCAAGACCCGGGAAATATCGGGACTATTATCAGGACGGCGGAGGCGTTTTCGTGCGGGGGAGTTTTTTTGTCTAAGGGGTGTGCGGATGTGTATGGCGACAAAGTTGTGCGGGCTACCATGGGAGCGATTTTTAATATTCCCGTTTTTCCGGAATGCGATGTGGCGGCTATAATAAAAAAATTTAAAGACAGAAATATAAAAACGTATGCGTTGGCACTTGAGACCGATAAGACTTTGGAAAGTTGTAAATTTGCCGAGAATTCCGCAGTGATAGTGGGCAATGAAGCGAACGGGATAAGAAAAGAAATTTTGGATATTGCGGATGATAAAATAAAAATAGAAATGACGGGAAAGGCACAGTCGTTGAATGCTGCTGCGGCGTGTGCGATAGCGGTGTGGGGAATGTTGAACAGCTGAACGGCAACGGCAGAAGAAGAAAGGATAAAAATTACGGAGTGATTTTTTAATTATAAAATGAAAAGATTAAAAAAGATATT
>CAJOOL010000225.1 GCA_905236115.1 uncultured Endomicrobiia bacterium | reverse complement strand
TGGAAAAAACAAAATCCATAAAAGTAAAAAGATTATTTTTATATATGGCAGGAAAAGTCAATTATCCTTGGTTTGAAAAATTGAATTTGAGAAAAATAAATTTAGGAAGCGGAATAAGAAAAATTACTTCCGGCGGGAAATTTGATAAAAAATATAAAATAGTTATAGATAATATAGAACAATGAATAAATTTTATGAGGACAAAGTAAAATTATTGGTTAGAATATTACCTTATATTGCAAAAGAAAAGATATTCGCATTAAAAGGTGGTAGTGCGATTAATTTATTTTATAAAAATTTGCCAAGACTATCGGTTGATATTGATTTAAGTTATGTGTTATTTGATAAAAGGGAAATTGCATATAAAAATATCAATTCTGCTCTAAAAAATATTTCTCATAATCTTGCAGGTGTAGGAATAAAATCTGTATTGATGGGAAAAGAAAATAAAAAACTTGTTTGTTCTGACAATTTAACTACAATAAAGATAGAGCCTAATTATGTTATAAGGGGATTTGTTTTCGAACCAACAGAAATGGAAACTTGTGAAGCTGTAAATAAAAATTTTGGTTATGCAAAAATGAAAGTAGTGTCAAAAAATGAGTTATATGGAGGAAAAATTTGTGCAGCATTAGATAGACAGCATCCGAGAGATTTGTTTGATATAAAAGAAATTATTGATTCTAATGAATTGACAAAAGATATAGTTAAAGGTTTTATTATTATGTTGTTGGGACATGATAGAACTTTTCATGATTTGCTAAATCCTAATATTTCTGATAAACAAATTGTTTTAGAAAAAGATTTTATCGGAATGACAAATAAACCCTTTACTTACCAAAATCATTTGGAAACTTTAAAAATTTTAATAAATACAATTAGAGAAAATATAAAACAATATAAAAATGTTTTATTAAAGTTTGTTTCTTTGGATGAATCTTGGGTACAAGATATCAATATTCCGAATATAAAAAAACTTCCTGCTATACAATGGAAAATAAAAAATTTGAAAAAATTAAAACAGACGAATATCAAAAAATTTAAAGAACAGTATAATAAACTGGCAGAAATATTTTAAAAATAAAATTTAAAAGAAATTTTTAAAAATTAACAAAAAACTAAAATGAAAAAAATTTTAGCGGTAATTGTATCATATAATCCTGATGAATCGATAATGCGATTGTATAATTCTATCAAAGAACAAGTTGATGAGTTAATAATAATTGATAATTTTACAACAGATCAAAAATCTAAAAAGTATTTGAAATTTTTATCTATGGAAAATATAAAAGTAGTGAATAATGATAAAAATTACGGTATAGCAAAAGCTCTTAATCAAGGTGCAAAATATGCAATAGAAAACGGATATAAGTGGCTGTTAACTTTGGATCAAGATAGTGAATTTTTACCGGGTACATACGAAGCTTTGCTTGTTTCCTATGATAAGATGTTTGATAAAGATAAAACTATGCTTATTGCCCCACAATTTAAAGAAAGAATAAAATGCGGTGATAATGATAAGGCATTGCCGTCATCAGAAAATATTTGTTGGAAAAATGAAAGTCTTATAATAACATCAGGCAGTTTGATAAAAACGGAAGTTTTTAAATATATCGGATTTTTTGAAGAAAAATTGTTTATAGATAAGGTGGATTTTGATTTTACATTAAAATTGAATGTAAAAGGATTTTTTTCAAAAATAGCGGTAAATGTTCCGTTTATTCATGAGTTTGGAAAAGAACTTAAAAAATATTGTTTTACGGTATCAAATTATTCTCCCGTAAGAAGATATTATATTGCCCGTAATTCAATATATATATTAAAAAAATATTTATTTTCTAAACCTAAAGAAAGTTTATATTTGATGTTAAGAAGTGGATGTTTTTTCGCATTTATTAAAGTATTGTTTTTTGAGAATAATAAATTTGATAAAATAAAAAGTATATATAATGGACTTATAGACGGATTGTTAAATAAATATTAAAATGAAAGTATCTATAGCACTATGCACATATAACGGTTCAAAATATTTAAAAAAACAGCTTGATAGTTTAAAAAAACAAACAATAAAAGCCGATGAAATTGTTGTATGTGATGATGTCTCTACAGATACAACAATAGAGATAATCAAAAGATATGAAAATATTTTGAATATAAAATTGTTTGTTAATGAAAAAAGTTTAGGAGTTACAAAAAACTTTGAAAAAGCAATATCTTTATGTTGCGGAGATATAATTTTTTTATGTGATCAGGACGATATTTGGGAAGAAAATAAAGTTGAAATAATGTTAAAATCGTTTGAACAAGATAATAACATCGGAATATGTTTATGTAACGGGAAATTAATTGATGAAAATTCAAAACAGATAAAAAATTATACTTTATGGAAAGCTTTTGAAATAGATAAAATAAACAAACAAAATTTTAATGCCTATTCTTTAATAAATAAATATGTCTTTACCGGTATGGCAACAGCTTTTAGAAGTTCTTTAAGAGATTATATTTTACCGATTAGCAAGAATTCTTTACATGATGAATGGATAGGATTAATAGGAACTTATTTTTCAAAAGTATTTTTTGTTGAAGATTGTTTGTTGAAATATAGAATTCATGGTAAGCAACAGGTCGGAATAAATTCAATTTTATCTCTAAAAGAAATATATGTTTTATTACAAAAATATACATTTTCAGATATTTGCAGAGAATTAAGAAAGGTAAAAGATTTAATAAATCGTTTTGAGAAGTTTGATGCGGATGAAAAATTTATAAATAAATTAAGAAAAAAAGAACAGTTTTTTTTGATAAGAACCACTAAAAGCAAATTTAGGTTTTTTCTTCTTTTTTGGAATTTAATTATCGGTAAATATAAAAAATATACTAATGGCGGGTATAAAACTTTTTTTAGGGATATTTTCGTTAGAAAATAAAAGATATAACAATATGTCAAAATACAAAATATTAGTAAAAATAAGAAAACTTATGGATATTAAAAAAAATAAAGAATAAATATGAAAAATTTAAATAAAAATATACTTCTGACCGGTTCCGGCGGGTTCATCGGGAAAAATTTAAAAGAATATTTAAATAATAAATATAATCTTTTAACACCGAGAAGTTTTGAATTGAATTTGACAAATTCACAAGACGTAAAAAAATATTTTAAAGAAAATAAAATTGATTTTATAATTCATTGTGCTTCGGTCGGCGGTGCAAGAGGAATCGCCGATAAATACACAACTGTTGAAGATAATCTTGCAATGGTTGATAATATTTTAAAATATAAGTCGGATAATGTCAGAGTTATTTTATTCGGTTCCGGTGCTATGTATGATAAATCAAGAAACTTGCATAAAGTTAAAGAAAGTGAAATCGGTCAAATTATTCCGAAAGATTTGTACGGAAAATCAAAAATGATGATTGCCGAAAAAATAAAGAATAGAAATGATGTTTTAATGTTGAATATTTTTGCCTGTTACGGATATGGGGAAAAAGAAAGTCGCTTTCCGACTTATGCAATAAAAAGAGTTATTGAGGGGAAAAATATAGAAATAAATCAAAATGTTGTTTTTGATTATCTTTGGGTTGAAGATATGGAAAAAATAATTCATTATTTTATTGAACATAAACCTAAAAATAATATAATAAATATAACCCCGTCGGAAAGTGTAAGCCTTTTGGAAATTGCAAAAACAGTTAACGGTTTTAACGGCAATAAATCCGAAATTATTATAAAAAATAAAACAATGAATAATGAATATACAGGAGATAATGCTGTTTTGTTATCTGAAATACCTGATATGCACTTTGCGAACATTAAACAAGGATTAAAAAATTTATATAATTATTTTTTATTGTTAACAAAAAAATAAGGAAATATAAAAAATGAATGTATTTTTAACGGGTGGTTCTGGAGATATCGGTTCGGCAATAAAAGATTGTTTTGAAAAAAACGGATATAATGTTATCTCTCCTGCTCACAGCGAACTTGATTTATCTGAAAAAAAATCAATTGATAATTATTTTAAGAATAATATAGCGGAGTATGATGTTTTTATTCATTGTGCAGGTTTTAACGCCCCTGCATTAATTGAGAATTTAACGGAAGAAAATTTATATAAAACCGCAGAGATAAATTATTTTTCTTTTATTAAGATAATGAGTTTCTTATTGCCTTATATGCTTAAAAATAGTTATGGAAAAGTTCTTGCAGTATCATCTTTATATGGCAGTGTTGCAAGATGCGGCAGACTTGCTTATGTAAGTTCTAAACATGCTCTTGAGGGAACAATTAAAACTTATGCGGCAGAATTTGGAAGAAGCAATATATTATTTAATTGTCTTTCTCCGGGGTTTGTTGATACAAAAATGACCAGGAAAAACAATTCCGAAGAAAAAATAAGAAAAATGATAGAAAGGATTCCTCTTAATCGTTTGGCTACAACTGTTGATATTGCACAAACTGCGTATTATTTATGCAGTGACGGAAATACGTATATTACCGGTCAAAATATAATTGTTGACGGAGGATTTATGGCAGAAGGAGGACAACATTCGTTATGATTAATTTTATTATAGAAGACAAAATTTTTAATGTTTGTGATAATTTTCAAAATAAAACCGAATTCGTAGTAAAATCAAGTCCTTATCCCTATCCGGTTTCAATAAAAAATAATCCTGATATTTTAAAAGAAATTCAGGAAAAAATGGATAAAAACATAAATAATCTTATCTTAATTGATAAAAATGTTAAAGAATTATATTTTAAAAATTTGAACATTGATAAATCAAGAATATTCATAATTGAGCCTGACGAAAATTTTAAAACTCTTACAAACGGAGTTTTAAAGGTTCTTGATTTCCTTGTTGAAAGAAATTTTACAAAAGCTGAAGAGTTGATAGTTGTCGGCGGAGGAATAACGGAAGATATAGGCGCTTTTGTAGGAGCATGTTATAAAAGAGGTATAAAGTGGTCTTATTATCCTACAACGCTTCTTTCTATGTGCGACAGTTGTATCGGCGGAAAAACCGGAATAAATTATCATAATACCAAAAATCAAGTTGCACTTTTTTCTGCTCCGAAAGAAGTAAATATAAATATTCATTTTTTGAAAACACTTCCAGAATATCATATAAAATCAGGTATGGGGGAAATATTAAAACTTCTTGTTACCGGCGGTAAAAGTTTTATAGATGTTTACATGAATAATGTTAAAGACGGTAAAGTTATAAGTTTTGATGCTTATGAAAAACTTATTTTATCTTCTCTTTCCGTTAAAAGAGCAGTTGTAGAAGAAGATGAATTTGAAAAATATTATAGAAAATCTCTTAATTATGGACATACTATAGGTCATGCAATAGAATCTTTATCTCAATATAAAATTCCTCATGGACAAGCTGTTATTATGGGAATGGTAATAGTAAATAAAATTGCTCTTGATAAAAAAATACTAAACGAAAAAGATTATTTAATAACGCAAAAGTTAGCAAAAGAGCTTTTAGGAAATTCAATTTTAAAAGATTTTTCTACCGGCGGTCTTTCCGATTTGCTGAAAAACGATAAAAAAACTGAAGGAAATAAAGTAAATCTTGTTATTATTTCAGAATTAGGAAATACGAAGTTTTTTAAGGCAGAGTTGGATAATAGTTTAATTGAATATATAAAAAAAATAATCAAAAGTGAATTTTAAAATATGAAAAATTTTTTACTTATGGATTTTGGGGCATCCAGAATTAAGGCTGCACATTTAATAGAAGATAATATAGAAAATGTACGGGATTATGTTTCCGTTGCTCCGTGTATCAATAAGAATAAAAGATTTGAAGTTTCTTCTGCGGATATAAAAAATAAATTTATTGAAATTGCGGCAGAATATTATAAAGAGCATGATTATCAGGGCATATTAATCTGTTCCGAGATGCATGGTTTTATTGTTGTTGATAAAAATAATAATGCATTGAGTAATTATGTAAGTTGGAAAACTGAACGTTCTTTAAATATTCGTGAAAGAGAATATTTTTCTAATTTTGATAGATTGTGTTCTTTGATAGGTAAAAATTTTTTAATAAAAAC
>CAJOOL010000224.1 GCA_905236115.1 uncultured Endomicrobiia bacterium | reverse complement strand
TATGAAAAAAATATCATTAATGTTAGTTGTGTTATTTTTATTCAACGGGTTAAGTTTGGCGGGGAGTCAAACAAATTCGGTTAAGCATTATAAATCCGGTAGTTACAAAGTAACTACCGGGAACAGAAGTGATACTTACGATAAATACGGCAAGAAAAAAAGTTCAAAGACAACAGATTCTTCCGGAAATACAACGACTATTAAGTATGATAAAAACAGCAACAAGATACAAACAACAGTAAGAAAACCTAACGGTTCAAGCAAAACTTATGACAAAACTGGCAAATTGATTAAGAAAAAAGAAGTTACAAATTATTAGAAGAAAAATTTTACTTTTACACTTTGATATTGATTAATCTAAAGTGTGATAGTTTTTAGATCAAATTTTCAGTTGTACGAAAAAATCGTACAACTGAAAAACCGGTTTGCGGCTATGGCTTATTACCCGACTGAGATTATCTTTGACAGTTGTGCATATTTTTTGTTGCTGACCAAAAGACGGATGTTTTTATTTTCCGGCAATGACAAATCCGGATCTTTTTCCATAATGTCTGCTGCGGCGGTTTTTGTATATTCTATAATGTCAACATCTTTTACAATATCTCCTGCTTTAAATTCAGGAAAACCGTGCTGCATGGTTCCCGTAAATTCTCCCGGACCACGCATTTTTAAATCCTCTTCCGCAATCTTAAAACCGTCATTGGTTTGCGTCATTATGGCTAACCTTTGTGCAGAATTTTTGCCTCTGGAAGAAGATACCAGAATACAATAAGACTGTTTTTGTCCTCTGCCGACACGCCCTCTTAACTGGTGCAGCGTGGCAAGCCCGTATCTGTCCGCATGCTGAATTATTATCATGGTGGCATTGGGAATATCTATACCGACCTCAATAACGGTAGTAGCAACAAGAATATCAAATTCTTTATTTTTAAATCTTTGCATTATTTCGTTTTTTTCTTTCGGCGGCATTTTCCCGTGAAGAAGTGCAATTCTTTTTTCTCTGAATACTGTTTCGGCAAGGGTTTCGGCTTCCTGCACTGCGGACTTTAATTCCAAATTATCGGACTCGTCAACCAAAGGATAGACGATAAAAATCTGATTCCCTTTTTCTATCTCGTCAAGTGCTTTATCGTAAGCGGAAGATTCCGTCGTACAGTAAGTTTTTACTGGAATTCTATTCGGCGGAAGTTCTTTAATTACGCTTACGGACATCTCGCCGTAAATTGTCATGGCAAGCCCTCTCGGTATCGGGGTGGCGGTCATCATCAATATATCTACAAATTTTCCTTTTGCAAGAAGTGCGGCTTTCTGCAGAACGCCGAACCTGTGCTGTTCGTCAATAACCGCAAGACTTAAGTTTTTAAATTTTACTCTTTCTTCCATAACGGAATGTGTGCCGACGATAATATTGGTTGTTCCGTTTTCTACGGAAGCTAAAATTTCGTCACGTTTTTTTTTGCTTTTTAAACTTGATGATGTTACAAGTTCTATATTTACGTTTAATCCTTCAATCATATTTTTAAATGTAAGATAATGCTGTTCCGCCAGAATTTCCGTCGGTGCAATTATTGCGGACTGATAGCCGTTTTCTGCTGCAAGAAGTATCGCACTTAATGCCACAACGGTTTTGCCGGAGCCGACATCGCCCATAAGCATTCTGTTCATATTTTTGCCGCTCATCATATCTTTAAATATTTCGTTGATTGCTCTTTTTTGTCCGTTTGTAAAATTGAATTTCAATTTGTTTTTGAAAGGCGTTAACAGCTTTTTTGTTATTTGATACCTGTTAATTTTTTCGGTGGTCTTGTTTTTAATTCTTGCTTTGGTCAAAATTATCTGAAGCAGCAGAAATTCCTGCATGGCAAAAGATTTTCTTGCAAGTTCGGCTTTTTCCAAAGAGTCCGGAAAATGAAGCTGTTTTACCGCCTCGCTTATCGGCATAAGATTTGTTTTATATTTTTCATTGCCCGATATTATGTCGGGATACAGGTCTGCATATTTTTCTACAACAGGCTTGATAAACGACAGCATATTTTTCTGTGTTATTCCGTAAGTAAGGTCATACACCGGAAGAAGTCTGCCGAAACTGTTCGGAGTAAAGCCCTGATTTTCTGTCAATTCGTAATCTTCTATATTTATCTGTTTCTGCCCGAAACGGAATTCGCACAGACCGTAAATGTATACAAACAAACCGCGTTTGAAAGATTTTTTTATTCCGGCGAAAACATCAAATTTTTGATAAGGCGAAGTTCTTCTGTAAAAATTTGCAGAAATTTTTCCCGTTCCGTCGTCTGCCTCAACGGTAAATATGCTCATTGTTGCCGAGGCGTTTTGAGAATAAGTGTTTACGATTTTTCCGAATATGCACGCATGCTGTCCGAACGAAACATCGGATATTTTTGTTATTTTTTTTCTGTCCTGATAATCTCTCGGGAAAAACGTCAGCAAATCTTCCAAAGTAAATATTGAAAGCTTCGTTA
Organism: uncultured Endomicrobiia bacterium; assembly: GCA_905236115.1. Classification (GTDB taxonomy): domain Bacteria; phylum Elusimicrobiota; class Endomicrobiia; order Endomicrobiales; family Endomicrobiaceae; genus Ruminimicrobiellum. The sequence continues at coordinate 250 of CAJOOL010000224.1, read as the reverse complement.
ATGCTTCCGCTCTTTTGGGGCCTATGCCTTTTATAAATTGAACATTATCGGATAAATTCATTCTTTTATTATACAAAATTGCAGAGAGATTTTTAAAATGTTAAAATACTGCAAATGGAAAAATTTTTAAATAATTCACGGAAAAATTTTGATGTTGTCGTTATAGGTGCGGGAGCTTCCGGTCTTATGGCTGCAGGCGTTGCCGCACGCAGAGGTTTTTCCGTTGCACTTCTGGAAAAAAAATCCCGCC
>CAJOOL010000223.1 GCA_905236115.1 uncultured Endomicrobiia bacterium | reverse complement strand
AGAATGGATGTATGGAAAAAGCAAAGACAAAGCCGTTTCTATACCTCCATACCTCAATTCCTCTATTCCTCGTCGTTCCGGTTTCACCCTCGTTGAGTTGGTCATTGTTATCGCCATTGTTATCATTCTGTCGGTAATATCGGTACCGATTTACCGCGGTTACGTGGATAAATCAAAAATGGCTGAAGGGTATGCTCTTGTAGGAACACTTCTTGCCGCCCAGAAAGCATATTATTCCGAACATGGAAATTTTATAAAAGATGTTGGAGGTGGAACGGAAAGAAGTATAGACGAGGTATTAGGCGTAGATGCAAGAGGTAATAAATATTTTACAAAATTTAAGTTTAATTATGATAAAAGTGATAATACGAAACATTATATAGCAGTTGTTGTTTATAAACCTAAAGAATTGGCAGATTTAAATCCCCGAAAATCACAATTGATTTATCATTATTATTTAACAAAACCAGGTTTATGGGCTGAAGGCGATTTTTATTAAAAATTTTTTGTAACAAAAATAATTATATTCAAATTTTTATCTAAAATTTCAATACAATAAAAATAACGGTCAATTCATAGCGTTGACCAAACCAAGAAAGCAGGATAGGAAAAATTTTCTTATTCTGCTTTCGCCGTTCAATTATAAATTATAAATTATCGTTTTTTTCCTCTTTCTTATAATCTTCCGGTTTTCCGTCAATGTTGTTTTTCTTTTTTATTTGTTCCGGCGGAAACTGTTTTATATCGTTTTCTGAAAATTCCACATTGCATACTTCTTTTACACAGTCTACGGAAACAATTTTTCCTTTTCCCTCGGGCGTAGAAACTAAAGTTCCTACACGCGGACATTTATTTTTAAACTGAACATAGTTTTCATATTCATACGCAAGACAGCACATCAATCTTCCGCAAAGTCCGGAAAGTTTTGACGTGTTCAAAGATAAATCCTGATACTTCGCCATATCTATTGTTACGGAACTGAAATCTTTCAAAAACATCTGACAGCACAGACATTTGCCGCAGGTTCCCACTCCGCCGACAATTCTGGATTCGTCTCTTACACCTATCTGCACCATTTGAATTCTTTTTTTCAAAGAATGTGCCAAATCTTTTATCAGCTCTCTGAAGTCAACTCTTGTATCTGAAGTATAATAAATAAAAAGTTTTGTCCTGTCAAAAGTATACTGAACACATGTCAGTTTCATATCCAAATTATGTTCCTGAATTTTTTTAGATACAATCACTCTTGCCTGTGCGTTTTTTGATTCGTTGTTTTGCAGTCTTATCAAATCATTTTCGGTTGCTATGCGAAGAACTTTACCCATATACATTTCTTTATTTTCTTTTGTCTTTTCAATATTTTTTTCTTTTTCGCATACTATGCCGAATTCCACGCCGTGTTCGGTTTCAATGATAACTTTATCATTTAAATTTACCGTTAAAGCTCCTGCCTGAGCATACACTTTATCTTTTGTTCTTCTTACCAAAACTCCTACCGCCATGGTCATATTTTTTTGCTCCTTTATCTTTTTGAATTTATATACATAAACAAATTATCCAAAACATTGGACGGATTTGCATTTGCTTCAAGATATTTTTTGCTTACGGACAACGCTCCGATAATGTCCGAATATTTTGACGGATTTTTTCTGAAAGAACTCATCGCATTTTCCGTAATTATATTTACCGCTTCAAGTGCCGTTTCTCTGTCTTTTGCTGCGGATTTACTTTTTATAAGAATATCTGCAGCGGCAAGTTTCTGTGCCGTAAGTTCTTTCCATAAAAAAGAAAATTCATTCTGTGTATTAAGCAATAAATTTTCCGCTTTTTCTATGGAACCGTCGGACATTTGTGCAATTTTTAAAGCATTCTCATAAGAAAGAGAATTTTTTTCCTGCAGGTAATTTGAAATATCATCGGTGGATAACGGCTGAAAAAATACAGTCTGAACTCTGGATAAAATAGTTACCGGAATAGTTTCTCTGTGTTTTGCCGTCAATATTATTATTGTGTTTTCCGGAGGCTCTTCCAAAGTTTTTAAAAGACAGTTAAAGGCCTCATTTGTCATTTTTTCCGCAGACTCTATAATGAAGATTTTCCATTTGCCTTCGGCTGCTTTAAGATATACTTTATCCTGCATATATCTGATAATTTTTATGCCGAGTTTTGTTTTTCCTTTTTCGGTTTCTTTATCGGCAATTTCATCCTGCTTTTCAAAATTTATTATATGTAAATCCGAAAAGTTTCCCCTGTTTATATGTTCGCATGAAGAACAATGATTACATGCACCCGCATCGGTTTTTGTATAGTCATTTATCGTGCAGTTTAGAATTTTTGCAAACTCTATTGCCGTAAGCATTTTTCCGGTACCGTCTTCCCCGACAAAAATATAAGCATGCGGAATTTTATTATTTCTTATCTGCTCGGAAAGAATTTTTTTCGCTTTTTCCTGCGAAATTATTTTTTCAAACATTATATATTAAGTCCTTTATTACTTCAACAATATTTTTATGTGTTTCTTCTATACCGTTTTTCGTATCAATTTTTTTAATTCTTTCCGGATATTTTTGTGCCAGCTCCAGAAACCCTTGTCTAACTTTATTGTGGAAATTAATACTTTCTTTTTCTATCCTGTCGCCGCCGGTTAAACTGCCTTTATCAACCGAGGCAGCTCTTTTTAAACCGTCTTTAGGATTGACATCAAGATATAATGTCAAATCCGGCGTTATCTTCCCGCAGGCTGCGGCATTTAAATATTCTATCATTTTTTTATCCAGTCCGCGTCCGTATCCCTGATAAGCCAGCGTGGAATCCGTAAACCTGTCGCAGATAACCGTCACGTCTTTTTTTAAGTTCGGTTTTATAATTTCTTCCAAATGCTGTGCTCTGGCGGCTTCATACAACATCAGCTCACAAACAGAAGAAACTTTATATTCGGGATTAAGAAGAATATTTCTTATCTGCTCGGCAACGACACTTCCGCCAGGTTCTCTGGTTAAAATAACTTCAATACCTTTTTCCTGCAGATACTCTTTCAGCAGTTTTGCCTGCGTTGTTTTTCCGCTTCCCTCGCAGCCCTCAACAGTAATAAAAAAAGCTTTCTTTTTTCTTTTTATTTCCATAAGATTTATATTCTATAAAAAAAGCATTATGGTGTCAAAATTTGCAAAGCGGTTTTTGAAAAGATTATGGGAATTATGGGGATTTTAGGATTGGATGATTAGCAGATTAGAAACGCCTGCTTTATAAATTTGTATCTATAATATCTTTCAGCAGTTCCAAATCCGTATTATCAGTATTTATTTTATCTCCGCCTATGACCGTTATCATTTCTTTAATATCTATCGGAATAGAACCTTTTGTTTTTAACAAATCTTTATACTTTTTATATTCCGGATACTGATGAACAAAATCAACTATTTATCTTGTTGTCATTTTACCATACAAACAAAAAATATAATCCATGGCTTGCTTATCGGACAGAGATAAAAAATTCAAAATATGTCTTTTATTTTCTATTTTTATTTTTCTGTTATTTATAGGTTTTGAAAAATAATTTTTACTGTCATTATAAAAATAACCATCCAGAACATTTTTTACATCGGAACCGACTTGTCCGAAAGGCATAATACAATACCTGTCTCCTGTAATTGTTCTTGAATGCTTTATCAAATGATATTTATCCGCAAGAAAAATCAGCTTGATAAGTTTAAGTTTATCAACAGGAGTATCAAACTTTGACAACAAATAATAAATGGTTTCTATAATCTTCTGTATCATATACCAAATTATAGTCTATTTTTTTAAAAAAATCAATTTTGTGTAAAAAACAATTTGGAATTTATAATTGAAAGCAGAGAAAAGATTTTTTTGTTCTTAACTCTGCTTTCTTTTTTGATTGGTGCTATGTCCCAACCCTGTTTTTGTTTATTTTTATTGAAGTAAATTTAAAAAATATTTTAGTTGTATAAGGTAATTTACAATGTTTAATTGAATGACAATGAATAACAACACAATTAGAAATGAGAAATCAATAATAAGATCTATCACAATAAGCAGCATCTTTCTCAGAAATTGTTGTTCCTCTTGTAATATTATATTGCATAAACAAACACTCGTCAGGAGATATTATAAAATCTTTTTTAAATGCGGCTGCCCAAAAATGTTTTCTGAAATCAGCACCGTCGCCTATGGCAATTTGGAAACAAGAGAAATATTTGTTGCCTCTGGCATCAATACCAAATATGGAATGAAATGATGTTTTACCTATGACACCACCTAAAAAATTACCATGTTCAGAATAATAGTTTTTTTGAGCAGAAACAATTGCACCAAGCAGTGCATACCCCTCACTCATTTTAGCTTTGTCAATATATCCTCTGTAAATAGGTACTGACACGACCGACAAAATAATTACAATAGCGATAACGATTACCAACTCCACCAGAGTAAAACCACGCTGTCTGTCATGCCCGAATGCCTTTGTCGGGCATCCCGCCGTTTTGCCGTTTCCATACTTCTTTTCTTCCATACATCTATACGTCTGTTTTAGCTTTTTCATAATTTTTCTCCTTTACTTTTATTTTTTAGCTTATGAGGTTTGAGGAAATATTTGTTGAAACAAACCGTAAACCGCCTATGAACGCAGAAATTTTCAGAGTAAAAATCAGTTGAGCAGAGATT
>CAJOOL010000222.1 GCA_905236115.1 uncultured Endomicrobiia bacterium | reverse complement strand
TTTGAAAAAAAGATAAAAACTTTAGCACAGTCGTTTATCTTCTCGGCGGCAGTATACCAAAATGCGGAGCATTTTGGTATGGCTGATGAGCTGAAAAAAGTTGAACGACAACGGCGAAAGAGGAAGCACCGGAACGCTGCTATGCCGCAGCTTAGCCGGTGATAAAGATAAAAAATAAAAAGCAAAAAGGAGAAAGATTATGAAAAAACAAAAACAGAAGTATAGAAACGGCAAAACGACGAGATGCCCGACAAAGACATTCGGGCATGACAGACAGTGTGGTTTCACCCTCGTAGAGCTGGTTATCGTAATCGCTATCGTCATCATTTTGTCGGTAATTTCTGTTCCGATTTATCGCGGATATGTTGAAAAGGCAAAATATTCAGAAGGTTATGCATTACTTGGAACAGTTCTTTCTGCACAAAAAACTTATTACAGCGAATATGGAAATTTCTTTGATAGGAATGAGGCGTCAGGAACGAGTTATATGCCGGAACTGGGAGTAGATTGTAGCGGAAATAAATATTTTAAAAAATTTAGAGTATGTTCAGATGCAGATGTTAATAAATATTATTTTCATGCGAGTTCATGGAAACCGGAAGAATTGAGGGAGGATGGTATCCATAATCAATTAAGACTTTTTTACAACATAACTGTTGGTGCGTCAATAATTGAAGTGTAAAGAGTGTTTATTTTTTAATTAAATTTTTATGCAATAAAAAATTGAAAAATAAAACAGGATTAATACATAGCGTTAATCCTCAGAAAGAGGCGGGCGAAAAAATTTTTTCGTTCGCCTTACCATTATTCAAAATTCAAAGCTTCCTAAAAAGTATGTCCAATACATGTCGTCTTGACTTTTTGTGTTTTTTGAGCTATGCTATGTGCAGGCCTATGAAGCGGGCAGGCATAACTTTAAAAGTTACCCTTCCCGTTTGATAGGCTCGGTTTTTTAAAATAAATTATTTTTTAAATCAAGCCTGTTTATTCTTCCTTTCTCAATATTTGATAAAAAATTTACATATAATATTATATAAGTTTTTTTCGGTTTATATGACACAAATTAATATAAGTTTTTTCATGTTCAACATTTCTGTTTTTTTCCAAATCATTTTTATCTGTTTTTAATATCGCATTTTCAAATATTTTATCTATTTTACTACACACTAAAAAATATTCCTCTACAATAAATCCTTTTTTATTATTGATAATTTTCTCTATTATTTTTATTCTGTTATCTATTTCATAAATTTTGCTTAATTCTTCTTCAATGTTTCTTTCATAAAAGTCTTTTCTGTTTTCTTCAACAAAAATTTCTTTGTTTGTGTTCTCACAAACAAAATACTGTTTTTTATTTTCAGCAATCAGCATTTCTTTAAGTTTAGATAACTCAAGAATTTTATTTTCTATATCACTTATTTTTTCTTTTAGTGTTTGCATAATTGTTATTTTATAAAATTTAAATATTTTTATAAAGAAAAATAAATTCTTGATAAAACAATAAGGTATAGATAAAATATAATAGTCAAGCCTTTGAAAACGGAGGGTTAGAAGCTGAGAGGCTGAAGGCTGAGAACGACAGTTGAACGGTTGAAAAGTTGAAAGCAGAATGAGAGATTTTTCCCACTCTGCTTTCGGTTTTCCTTACATCTTTTCAAAAGAATCTTTTCCTACGCTGCAGACGGGGCATACCCAGTCTTCGGGAAGTTTGTCAAAAGGTGTTCCCGGTGCTATCCCGTTATCGGGGTCGCCTTTTGCCGGGTCATACTCATAACCGCATACCGTACATTTGAATTTTTCCATTTCATTTCTCCTTTTTTTATTCTAAAAACCGCAAAGCGATTTTTACAAATTTTTATGAAATCTTCAGCGAAACCAGCAAATCCGACAGGAAATAATCCGCAACCAGCATCAAAATCATTGACACCATAACGGAACTGGTTGTAGCTTTCCCCACACCCTCGGCACCACCCGAGCACTGAAAACCTTTATGACAGGCAACGGTAACCAAAATGCCCGCAAAGAAAAAAGATTTTATAAACCCGTGCAGAAAAGTTCTGACGGTCATAACATTCAAAATATCACCCATATAAACAGTGGACGGTATTGACCATGACAAATTTGAAACCACCAGCCCGCCATATACGCCTACAATATTGGACACCGCCGTAAGCAAAGGCAGCATTAAAATACAGGCTATAAACCTCGGAACGGCCAAATAGCGGACAGGGTCGGTCCCCAGCGTATAAAGAGCATCTATCTGTTCCGTTACTTTCATTGTGCCGATTTCGGCGGTAATAGCCGCACCGACACGCCCCGTAATAACTACGGCGGTCAGCACCGGCCCAAGCTCCATTACCAGAGCAAAACCCGTAATCATACCTATGTAAACAGGTTCGTTAAAAAGATTGGCCGTTGCGGAACCTACCTGCAAAGCCAGCACCATACCCGTAAAAAAAGACGTTAAAAGTATTATCGGAAAAGACCTGTAGCCTGCTTCCACCATCTGAATGACGGTATTTTTTATATCAATCTGTCCTTTAAAAATACAAACAAAAGTTTCAAAGACCAGCTGAGAAGCCGTTCCCAGTCCTTTGATATTATTTTTCACCCTTTTTGCAAAAGGCACTTTTAAAATTTGATTTTTAACATAAGGATTATACAGCATTTACACTATTACCCTCGGCACTCTGGAAGATATGGAACATGTAACTTCATAGTTTATCGTATTTTGCAGTTTGGCAAGCTCTTCGGCTTTAATGGTTTCTTTTCCCTGCGTTCCTATCAACACCACTTCATCGCCTATGCTTACGCCCTTAACATCGGTAACATCTATCATCATCATATCCATGGTAATACGCCCTGCTACGGGACATCTCTTGCCGCGAACAAGAACATCAGCCTTGTTGGACATCACTCTTGCATATCCGTCGGCATATCCCACCGGAACCGTTGCGATTATGGAAGATTTGTTTGTAACAAAAGTTCTGCCGTAGCTCACACAGAAGCCGGACGGAACTTTCTTGAGATAAATAATTTTTGTTTTCCATGAAAGAACAGGTTTCAGCTTGAATTTATTTTGAGCATGTTCAAAAGGCGACAAACCGTATAAGCCTATCCCCGGGCGGACCATATCAAGATGTGTTTTTTGACTGCTTAAAAGTGCCGCAGTATTTGCCGCATGAGCAATAAATTTAAGCCCCAGTTTTTTGGCATATTTTATAACTTCGTTAAACCGCTCCAACTGACTTTGCGTATAAGCGGGGTTGGTATCGGCAACCGAAAAATGCGTATACATTCCCGTCATTTTCACATCGTTTGCGGAAGCTATTTTATCAAGAATAATTTTGGCGTTGTCGCCTGCCACTACGCCTACTCTGCCCATACCCGTATCTATCTTTAAATGAAATTCAAGTTTCTTACAATATTTTCTTGCAACCTGCGAAAGTGCATGCAGACCCTGAAGACTGGATACGGTAGGAATCAAATCCCAAAAAGCGGCAACCGAAAGATATTCCAAAGGATAACCGCTGCCGAAAACCAAAATTTTTGCTTTTATTCCCGCTTTTCTGAAAGAAATTCCCTCTTCAATTGAAGAAACACCTATTCCGTAAACACCTGCTTTAACAGCTTCTTTGGCCAATTCTGTTCCGCCGTGGCCGTAAGCGTTGGATTTTATTACCGCAAGAATTTTGGTATCCTTTTTCAAATACTCTTTAATCTTTTTCAAATTAAACAAAAAATCGCTCTTGTCTATTTCTACCCAGTTCGGGCGGAAAAAAGCCGGCGTATAATCCTTCATCAGTTTTCCTCCATAGATGGTGCCTTGTTATAAAATTTTGTATATTCGCCTTCAAAAATCAGTTCCACGTTCCCGACGGGACCGTTTCTCTGTTTGGCTATAATTATCTCAGCCTGATTTTTCTTGTCGGGGTCATCTTTTGCATAATACCCCTCTCTGTGAACAAACGCCACAACATCTGCGTCCTGCTCAATAGCTCCGGAATCTCTCAAGTCCGAGAGCATAGGTCTTGTATCTTTGCCTCTTTTTTCCGTCTGTCTGGACAGCTGCGACAGTGCAATAACCGGCACTTTCAAATCTTTTGCAAGTGCTTTTAAAGAACGTGAAATTTCCGCAGTCTGCACCTGCAGGGATTCTATTTTTTTGCCGTTGCCCACGCCTTTAATCAGCTGTAAATAATCTATAATTATCAACGACAAAGGTTTTCCTTTTTTTTCAAGTTTGGTAGCAAGTTTTTTGGCGGTGGCTCTTATATCTATGGCCGACATATCGGCATCGCAGATATACATTGAAGCCTTGCCTATCTTGTCCATTGCGGTGGTCAGTTTGGGCCAGTCGGAATTTTTAAAATATCCTTTTCTTAAGTCCTGTCCGCTCACCTGTGCAACGGAAGCCAGAAACCTCATCATTAAAGATTCCTTGGACATTTCCAGCGAAAAAATCGCCACGGATTTAGGGTCTTTGGACGTTACCGAAACATATTCGGCAATATTTAAAGCAAAAGCCGTTTTACCCATGGAAGGACGCCCCGCAATAATTATAAGCTCGGAATTCTGCAGACCTGCCGTCATTTTGTCAAGGTCGGAAAAGCCCGTCCTTAATCCTGGAACATCGTTTTTATCTTTATAAAGATTTTCCAGTTTTGTCACCACCGACGGTATCAGTTCTTCCGGGGTGGAAAATTCATTTGTAACATTTTGTTTGGATATATTGAAAAGCACAGTTTGTGCATTATCAAGAATGGTTTCCGACGGAGAATCTTCCGAAAATGCTTCCGTAACCATATTGGAACCGACATTAATTATCTGCCTTAATACCGATTTATCTTTGACGATATTGGCATAATATTCCACGTTTGCAGCCGTCTGTGCGGAATCCATTAAACCGAAAAGATATTTTATCCCGCCGGCATCGGTAAAAAGTTTATTTGTTTTCAAGCGGTTGTTTATCGTTACCGGTTCGGCCACTTCCGTATCATTGAGTTCTTTTATCGCACCGAAAATAAGTTTATGAACTTCTTTATAAAAGTCCTCTTCTTTAACAAGCTCTATGGCCTTTATTACGGCATCCTTTTCTATCAACATTGCTCCCAAAAGAGCCATTTCCGCATCTATAGACTGAGGCGGAGTTTTTCTGTCCAACTCATTAGCCATAAAACTTTTTACTCCTTTTACAATTATCGTTTATCGTTTTGCGTTTTTTACCACAGAAATTTCAGCGGATCAATGCTGACGCCGTTCTTTTTAACCGTAAAGTGCAAATGAGGACCGGTTGAACGTCCGGTAGAACCGCTTCTTGCAATAATCTGCCCCATTCTGACTTTCTGCCCGACACGGACAAGAATTTTTGACAAATGTCCGTAATGCGTAATATAACCGTTTCTGTGGTCTATAAAAACTGCCGTGCCGTAATGCCCAACATCAGTGCTTGCCACCGTTACTATCCCGTCGGCAGCCGCAGCGACAAGCGTTCCCGTCTTAACGGCAATATCTATTCCGCCGTGTCTGCTGACCTTTCCCGTTATCGGGTGGCGGCGTGTGCCGAAAGTACTTGACAAACGTCCAGCCAGAGGCGAACGAAACAAATCTCTTAAAGCATATTTTTCCTGCATACTTTCATTAAGCATATCTACGGCAGGTTTTCTGCCGGGAACAAAAATAAAAATTTCTTTTGATAAATCCGTCACCCTGCAGTTGGTATTCTTCAATGTTTCTTCGTCAATATCATATTTTTCCGCAATCGTCTGCCATGTATCGGTTCCGCTTACCGGGTGCAGACATCCTCCAGATTCGGGAAGAAGAAGTTTGTCATTAATATTTACGTGGTATGTTTTCATCTGAGGATTACAGCCGATGACGGTATGCACGGAATAACCGTGTTTTTTGGCTATAAGCCAGAGATTTTCTTTCATTTTAACTGTATGGATAAAGAATTTTACATTTGTTCTGGTAAGGAGATACTTCATTCTTGTTTCGGAATTTTTTATAAGTTCTTCTTTGGAATACTGAGGAAGTTCCACCTTTGCAGCGGAATTTAAATTTTTCTTTACTATTGAATTTACATAAATATTTGCGGTAAAATAACCCGCCGCCAAAAATAAAAAAAACACCGTCCATCTGACAAATATATTTTTCATTATTTTTTATCTCTCTATTGCGATTTTACCTTTTTTTGTTCCGCTTTGCGACTTTATATAATATATGTATACGCCGGAAGCGACATTGTTTCCGTAATTATTTTTGCCGTTCCATAAATAAGAAGACGAAACCGAATCCGTCACCGTTTCAAAAACTTTTTCCCCTGCTATGTTGAAAATTTTTATATCGGAATTCGGCGTTATTCCCGAAAACGTTATACCGTCACCGTCATATTTTCCGCCGGAGTTCGGCTTATACGGAACGGGATAAACTGAAAACTTCTTATCGTCATCCGAAGAATTTTGCAACACGGAACTTGAATTAAAAGAATTTGCCGCAACGGTTAAATACCCCAGATAATTTCCGAAAGAATCATAAAAGCGAACATCTTTAGGCGTATCGGTATAGTTGTATGCACAGAAAGTTTTATCCCCGTCAGAAGTTAAAGAAGAAGTTCTTGAGCTTGAAGCTCTTGAGATTGCGGAAGAACCTGCCGGCGAAGATTTACTCAATACCAAATAGCTCGGCACATCGGCAGTATATGAAAAATCCGGCGTGCCGTATTGTTTGAAAAAGTTTATGAAGTGGTAAGTATAAGAAGCCGTTCCGCCGTCGTCAATTTTGCCCGCACCGCCGTGATTGAAAGCAAAATCCGTCCAAGCCTCGGACGGGTTAAATAAGGCCTTAAATCTTGACCAAATATCATTCCAATAATAATTCACCGGCGTTTCGGTTTTCATTTCGTCATAAAAAGACTGTGCATATTCTTTATCATAACCCAAATACAATAATGACGGTGTCATAGGCAGCAACTGAATACCTTTAATTTCTCTTGCATCGTTACCGGGAGTCCAATGCAGAGAATATTTGCACAGACCGCCGTATAAAATACCGAAAGATTTTTTTGTGTATCCCGCAGCCGCAAAAATATCTTTTACGGCACTGTCTTTTCCCGTAACAAAAAAATAATTTTTTACAGCCTGATATTCGCTTGTATACAGGTAAAGCCCCAAATTTATATAATAATCATTTTTTGTTGCAAGCCCCCACATGTATATTGCAGCCCACGCATTCATTGCTTCCGAAGAAGATTCTATATCTATTCCGTCGTCATTTGCTCCGCCCATACCGTTAGCCCAGCTGTGCGATTCATAAAAATCAAAATGCCTCATAAAAGGATACTGTCCAATATCATTTTTGTTCCCGTTTGCAATATCTTTAATCAAAAGTTCCACGATACTGCCGTAATTTGCGGCAAAACCACTGTCATTCATTGCAAGAATTGCCGCAGCATAAATAAAATATCCGTAATGAAAATTGTGGTCGTTATATTGTTCCGTTCCGAAGCTGTATTTATATTCCGTATTATTAAAAACCTGCGGATCGCCTACGCCTATAAGTCCGCCCCATTTTGTATCATAAAAAAAATATTTTTCGCTTTTTCCCGAGCTGTAACTAAACCAATTTTCCAGTTCATTTTTTAACTTGGTTATAAGTTCTTCTTTTATGCTTTGGGAAGAAACACCGTCGGAAACGGGAATTAAGTTTGCAATTTTAGCAAGATTTTTTCCGTAATAATATGTGTTTCGTTTATTTTCGGTTGCAGACGGCAAAGGCGGATCTATGCTTAAATTTTTATCGTTTTCCAATTCCGTTTGTATTTTTGTTTTATCACTGCCGGACAATTTGCTTTGAAAAAAAGGAACTATTCCGTAAATTTTATTTTCCGTAGAAAATTTATTTCCCTCATATATTTTCAAATCCCCTCTTAATGTCCGAATATTTGTTTTTGATAAACCTGCAGCAGTTACGGCACCAGTAAAATTATCCGCATTACACTGGTGAGGAAACAGACAGAAGAAAGTTTTATTATTTTCAAAACTTACATTTTCCCCGAAGATACTGCCCGTTCCGTTTCTCTTGACATCAAATGTAAAACCGAAATCCGTTCTTGCATATTTTAAATTATTTTTTTTCTTTACCGACCAGTCAGCATTTGTTTTGGAAACAAAATTATATGCGTACTTATAATATTTTTTCATGTCGTTTTTGGCGTCTTGCAGATTGTCCGACGGCAGCAACGCCACGGACATATATTTTTGGTCATCGGGAAGAATAATTGATGTTTTTATCCAAGGTCTTTTTAAACCGGCACTTGTGTATGCCGAATCCTGAACTTGATAAAATTTAGTTCCTTCGGGAACAAATATTGCATAAAAAATATCTTTTGAAGGAAATTTTGCATGTAATAAAAGACTATCATTTTCATAAATATATTCAACATCTTCTCCACCGCTTTTAAATCCGTTATCTATTATTTTTTCGCCGTTTCTTGTATCATAAAGTATGTATCTGAAATTATCATTATAGCTGTTCCAATCATAAGGAAATTCTATAGCGGGATATATATTTGAAAATTCAAAATATGTAAACAGAAATCCTTGCCCAAAAGTTGTTTTCATATATTTTGTGTTATCATAATCATCCGTCCACAAAGCTGTTGCCGTCCAGTCGGAATATTTATTAAGTTTTACTCCGTTACTTGTTGTTTGTATAGGATTTCCCGTATTATAGTAAGCTGTTTTGTATGCACTGACTTTAAGCATATTCGGATAGTTATCAATACTTCTGCCGTTATAAGGATTAACTCCGTAATTTATCTGATACGGGTTATTGCCTATAGGACTTGAGAAAACAACTGTAGGTTTTTCTATAAGAAACCCGGAACTTTCACACTTTACAACCTGAGGATATGTATACATTTTTAAAGAAAATTCTTTATTATCATTATCAGCATTATATACAATAGAGTTAAACCATTTGTTTGTAGGGTACGGGTATGGAACACTGCCGATTGTTTTGTATATCGGTTCCGGTATGTGAATAAAAGATGATACGGAAGTTCCATCAACAGAATCTGCTATCCCCGCAGCAGCCAAGCAGACGGAAGAACTTAATAAAAGTCCGATAATAAAAATTATATTTTTTTTTAACATTATTTTCTTTAATTGCTAATTTCTAATTGTCGTTGCCGTTTCAACTTTTCAACTTTTATTATACATTGTACATTAAAAAAGCTTCGCTTTTTTTAAATTCTCTTCTGAAGCAGTAATTTGTATTCGTTCGGGGCGGAAGCTATTTTTAAATTCAAGTTATGTCTTTTGGCATACACATTAAATTTGTGCATATTAAGGAAATGGTCAACTATAAAATATATCCCCGCAGCACACATCAGCACACCGCACACACCCTCAATATCGCTTTTATTTTTCTTCTTGTATATCGGTTTATACTGTTGATTTTTGTTAAGAACTACTCTTATGTCCATAAGGTCTAAGGCGTTTGTTCCCAGGTTAAGTCCTTTCGGAGATTCCGCTTGAGGGTCAATAGTCCTTTGTTCCCCGGCAGGCGATGTTGTGCCGGCAGTAGTATATTCCCAGTAATCTTTCCATTTTAAAGCCTGCCCTTTTACTAAAGTTTTATTTTCGTAAGTATCAGTTCCATAATTTGCAACATGATAATCTGACACCGCACCGCTTGCGTACTTGTAACGAACTTCTATTGTTACATTATATAAATCCACATTACCGTTATTATAGATGATATTTGGTTCTATATCTATCGGTTCGGTTGCTCCTTTCGGCTTGTACTGATAAGGAGAAAAACCTGAACGTAAATTATATGTTTGATCAGCTTCATAGTTTTGATCCCATTCCGAATGCAACACTGTCGTGTAATCCACGCTCGGACGGGAAATATCTTCTTCCACTTTTGAAAATCCGTCATAAGTTAAAAATGCCCCCGCCAAGGTAAGAATTATTCCGTAATAGAGTTTCTTATTGCTTTTTTCTTCAATTTCATCGTCGGCATAAGGATTGAAATCCGCAAAAGAAACCGCCGTAAAAAGACATAAAGAAATTAATAACGCAAAAAATTTTTTCAATTATTGCTCTCCGAAGAAGTGCCGAACTGCCTTTTTATATCGTCCAAAACTTTGGACAACGTCTGCATATCTACAGGTTTTACAAGATAACCTTTTGCACCCAAACTTTCAGCATTCTGTTTGGTAAAAATGGTATCGGAACCGGTAACATAATATATGTTAAGATCTTTCTTTATTTCTTTAAGGTATCTGTGCAGATTATCCCCGTCAAGATCGGGCAGCATTACATCCAGAAATAAAACTTCCGGATTTTGCTTTTTAAATAAATCTATGCATTCTTCGGCATTGGATGCCACCAAAACATCAAAACCGTTTCTTTTTATAATTTTTGCCATTGCATCTCTGGCAAAAGTTTCATCATCACAAAGTAAAATTTTAATCATTTATTCTTTCTCCAAAAATAAATAATTTAGAACATACACATATATTATATATTATCCGAAAAAATTTTTAAAGGATTTTTTTGACTTTCAAGGAAACGCCGAATAATTCTCAAACGGAAACCGCAAGGCTTTCTGCCTCTGTTATATCTTCGGCTGTAATTTCTTTGGCGGAATTCTTTTTGATAATAATATGGTTTTTCACAGGACGGGGACCTACCTGTTCCGGGTCGGTCTGTCCGAACAACGCAATACATTTTATGCCCAAACTTGCCGCCAAGTGCATAACTCCCGAATCTATTCCTATAAAAAGTTTTGCTTTATTTATCAACGCCGCAAGCTCGGCAAGACCGTTTTCCGGGCAAAAAATTTTTATTCTTTCATTACAGTTCTTTAAAATATCCGTTATCTTTTCCTGTTCCCACAGTGCACATGTAACGACAACATTTTTATTCATTTCGGCAAGTTTGTTTAACGTTTCAATCCACACATTATCATTAAGACATTTTTCCTGCCGTCTTCTGCTTGCTCCCATGGAAACAATTATAAAATCCTTATTTTCCAAATAATTGTCTTTAAGCCAAAAGGAAACTTTTATTTCATTTTCTCCATCAATTTTTATAATATCAAGATAATCCTGTCTTACATTATTAAGACCGATTTTTTTTGCAAGAACAATATTGTTGTTTATAGATGGAACTCCGGTTTTTTCGGCCTGTTCCGTCAGAAGAAAATGAAGAAATGCAGTCTTAAAACCTATCCTGTTTTTTATCCTGCACAAATATGCAAGAAGAAGAGTTTCCGGCGATTCCGAAAACATCAAAGCCGTATCAATCTTTTCTTTTCTTATGCTGCTTATCAATTCTATATGCTGCGACAAATTTCTTGTTTTTATGAAAACCTTATCAACCAGCCCGGTATTTTTTAAAAGTCCTGCCAGATTTTTTCTGACTACGGAATACGTTTTTATGTTCGGATATTTTTGTTTTACGGCTTTTAATACGGGCAAAGAAAATAACAGATCGCCCAGCTGGTTCATGTGAAAAAATATTATTTTATCCATTTTTTTATTCTCTCAAAAACTTTATCAGGTTTTATTTGATTTAAACATTTTTCCGTATCAAATTTACATCTGCCTCTGCACGGACTGCACGGCAGATATGCACTGATTATTATAGAATTATTCCCGTAAGGGGAAGTTTCGTTAATATCCGAGCCCCCGAAAATAAAAGCGTTTTTTATCCCTACCGCATTTGCCAAATGCATAGCACCTGTATCGGCACCGACGGCAAACCTGCACAGAGACAAAATTTTTGCAAGCTGTTTAATATCCGTTTTACCGCATAAATCCGTTATATTTTTATACCGAATTTTTCCGTAATCGCCTACGGAACCCAGCAGCAAAATTTTAATATCTTTATCGTAATTATTTATCATTTGTGCCAGTTCCGTGTAATTATCGGCTTTCCAAGTTTTGGTTTTTCCTCTGGAAAAGGGAACAAAAGCAATCAACTTATTACTTTGTTTTAAGTCAAAAATTTTTAAAATATCAGCAGAAATATTATCGGTATCTATCTCAAATTCCGGTTGATATTTTTCGTGCGTGATATAACTTAAAGAATTTAAATTTCTTATAACGGCATTTTCTTTTTTATTGCGTTTATACGGTTCTTTTACAAGAAGATAAGAAAATTCTTTCATACCGCTAACACCGATTTTTTGTCCTGCTTTCAGCAGTTTTGTAAATACGGCAGTTCTTAAAAGCCCCTGCAAATCAATAACCAAGTCATAATTTTGCCCGTTACATTCTTTCAATATTTTAAAGAATGCTTTCAGTCCGCCGTGTCTGTCCCAAACTCTTATATTGTCTATATTTGCAAAAAGTTCTACAACCTGTTTCCACTGTTTAAAAACCAGCCAGTCAATAACGGCATCCGGCCATTGTTTTTTTACGGCGTTTATTACGGGATTAGCTTGAATAATATCACCGAACGAACTCGGCTTAACGATTAATATTTTCATATATTTTATAATTATATTAAAGCAGAAGAATTTTGGCAAGAAAATTATAGAAGTGGATGTATGGAAATACAGAGGGATAAAAAATACATTGTCCTGGTATGTTTATTCTTATCTTTTTCCGTTAAGAACAAAAATCCGTTTTTTTTATAAAACTTTAACGTTTCTGCTCTGTTGTAAGCATCTACTGTTAAATATCTGCAACCTGTTTTATTTCTTACAACAAAAAATCCTTTTAAAAAACTTATTATTTGGCTTCCTATTCCCTTGCTTTGAAAACTTTTATCAGTTCCAAGTCTTGCAATTTTAACTGCGGGATAAGAATTATACCTTTTATTTTCAGGAAACTGTTCTTTTTGTTCTTTAGCAAAAGAAATATTATCATTACAAATACTAAACATCGCAACAATATTTCCTTTGATATCTTTATAAAAATATGTCTTTGATAAAAAAATATTTTGATTTAACAATGCTTGATTACAAAAAAAATCATTGAGATCATCATCTTTGCAATCAAAAATAACATCACTGTTTTTATTTAAAACTTCTATTTGAAAATTTGATAATTTGATAATAAGATATTTGTTGAATTCATTCTCTATCAGAAGAGGACATTTTTGGTTTGCTTTTTTACAACGGAAATAAATATCCTTGCTGCTTCTTCAACTTCTTTTTTAGGAGCAGAATTTCTTGTATTGAAAAAAGCTTTCTTTTGAAAAATTTCAGCTTCTTTTCCGCTTAATATCGGTGTTTTTGATATTGGTATCGCCATACTTACATCCTTTTTATTAATAATTCAGAGTTTCCTTTACAATATTATAACGTATTTTATGAAAAAAATCAATGAAAAGAAAAGACGGCAATTTATACAATTTATAATATATAATTGAAAGCAGAGAAAAGATTTTTTGTTCTTCGCTCTGCTTTCTTTGTTGGTCAACGCTATGTTTTGACCATGTAAGACAATTTATAATTGAACAACTTTTTCTGCATTTGTATTGTAATGTCTTTTAATTTACTTATAGTTCTGATGCACCATAGGTATTAGTTTCAAAAACTGTTAAACCTTCTCCTACAGTATATTTTGCCCCAAGTTCAGTTTTTTCGTTTCTTTGTAAATCATCAGGTATTCTTAGTCTTATAGCGAAAATTTCTTTATTTCCATAAACACCATATCTAATATTAAAATATTTATTTTCAGCAATACTTATACCTAAAACAGGGTCATAAGTTCTCCAATTCCAACTACCATTAGATACTGTGCCATAAAAATTTCCATATTCGCTGTAATAGGCTTTTTCAGCAGAAAGTATTGTTCCAATTATTGAATATCCCTCAGACCACTTTGCTTTATCAACGTAGCCTCTGTAAATCGGAACGCTGATTACCGACAAAATAATCACAATTGCAATTGTGATAACCAGCTCAACGAGGGTGAAGCCTGTTTTGTTTTTACAAAATTTCAATGATTTTTTCATAATTGTTCTCCTTTTTGTTTTTTATTTTTATATTATCAGGGGCTAGCCCCCCGCTTCCTCTTTCGCTGTAATTAATTATTGCTTTTTAAAGAACGATTTTGTATACTGTCGCCGAGAAGATAAACAGGCTCTGGCAAGTTTATTTATCTTTTTACCAAGCTGTGCTATGCTTTTGGCGGCGTTGGCCAAAAACAGCCCGCTCGGCTTGAAATTTTTTCTTACAAAAACTTTTGTAATATATAGCTAATTATATATAACTTTATATAATTATAGTATATATCACAAAAGAAGTCAAGTTTTTTATTTAAATAAAAGTAACGGATATTGTTATGGACTTGAAGAAATTTTCGGAAATTTTGAAAAAATATAATAACGGTTCTTTCCGCGGAAGCAAGAGAAAACTTGCAAAAGAGCTTGGCTGTACCGAGGGGGCAATTTCAAATTTTTTCTACGAAAGAGCCAAACCGTCCGAAGAAATGCTGAACAGAATGGCTAAAGTATTGAATGTGAAAATTACGGAACTGCAAAAGATATTTAATGTATCGGATTTAAATATTTGCTCCGAAAAAAATGACAATATCATTAATGAAAATAATATTTATAAGGAAAGAAATAAACTTCTGGAAGAAAAAGTTGCTTTTCTTGAAAAGCAGGTAAAGTTTCTGGAAGAACAGGTTTCTTTCTACAAACAAAGACTGTGAAACGACAAGATTGCTTCGTTGGCACTTCGTGCCGACTTCGGATGATTTGCCCTTGCAAAGTGGGCAAACATTCCACTCAACAGCAACGCAATGACGGTAAAGCGGTATTTTCATAACATAGATTCCCGATTAACAACAAACAAAGTGCTTCGCACTTTTCGGGAATGACAGATGGAACGACAATTTATATATCGTTCAAACTTCTAAGCTCCTCAACTTATCAGCCTCTCAGCTTATCATCTGACGTTTCCAAACTCCCGGCCAAGTATCCGGTAGAAAATGCTGCCTGAAGATTAAATCCGCCTGTAGGTCCGTCAATATCCAAAATCTCACCGCAGAAAAATAAATTATCAATAAGTTTGGATTTCATATTTTTTTGATTTACTTCTTTTAAATTTATTCCGCCTTTGGTTACGATAGCTTCCTGTATAGGCCGTGTGGAAACGATATTAAATTTCATACCGCGAAGCCCGTCAAAAAATTTTTTGCGTTTTTCTTTGTTTACATCACAACATTTTTCTGTAAGTTTGATATTGTTTTTTTTCATAAACGCTTCTATCATTTGTAAAGGCAACAGAGTTTTTAACATATTTTTAACAGGCTGACTGCCGAAATTATTAAGCTCTCTTATCAACCGTTCGTCAAGCTGTTTATCGTCCAAAGCAGGTTTAAGATTAATGGAAAATGCAACGGATTTTTTCTGCATAAGAAGTTCATAAACAGAAGAACTTAATGTTAAAATAACGGGACCGGTTAAACCGAAAACGGTAAATTCCGCTTCGCCGAAAATTTTCGTTACTTCAACATTATCAGCCAAAACGGAAACTTCCACATTTTTAAGTTTCAGCTTGTTTAATGATTTTAAAAATTTGTCGTCGCTGACCAAAGGAACCAATGCAGGCGACGGCGGTATTACGGTGTGTCCCAAACTTTCCGCAAGAAGATAACCGCTTCCGTCGGAACCCGTTAACGGGTAAGATTTTCCGCCTGTTGCAAGAATAAAATTACCGGCTTGAA
>CAJOOL010000221.1 GCA_905236115.1 uncultured Endomicrobiia bacterium | reverse complement strand
TTTCTTTTCGGCTTCAGCCTTACCTATCTGGGTTTGAGCAGTCTGTTCCGCTACGCTGATTTCTCTTTCTCTGTTTGCTTCGGCCTCGCCCACTGTTCCTATTTTATTCTGCTGGGCAACTTCTATTTTTGCCTTATTGATAGCTTCGGCTGCGGCCTTTTTACCGATAGCTTCAATATATCCGGATTCGTCGGTAATATCTCTGACGTTGACATTGATAACTTCCAAACCTATCTTATTCAGCTCTATATTAACGTTGCTGTTTATCTGCTCTAAGAATTTTTCTCTGTCCTGGTTGATTTCTTCAATAGACAGCGTTGCGATAACCAGCCTCAGCTGTCCTAAAATAATATCGCTTGCCTGTGTCATTAACACTTCTTTTTTTATACCGAGAATTCTCTCTGCGGCACTTAACATTATTTTTTCGTCTGTGGAAATACCTATCGTAAATGTGGAAGGAACAGCTACTCTGATATTTTTCTTGGATAATGCACCTCTTAAATCTATATCAATTGTCATAGGTTCCAGAGATAATACGGCATAATCCTGAATTAAAGGAAGTACCAACACACCGCCGCCGTGAATACATTTGGCTGTTTTATTGCCGCCGACTTTTCCGTAAACGACAATAATTTTATTTGACGGACATCTTTTGTATCTGTTGACCAAAAAAAGAACTACAACTATCAATATTGCAACTAAAGAAATACCGCCGTAAAAAACAGGGTGATCTCTAAAAGCATCCATAATGCTTATTAAATCCATAAAAATCTCCTTTAAATTTTTTATTTTATTTTTTCTACATAAAACATATCGTTTTCATATTTTACTATTTTTACCGCTTCAAAAGACTTTATCGGCTCTTCTCCGAAGTTAAAAGCCTGCTTGATACACTGTTTGGAATTTAAAACCATTTGTATCTGCCCTTGTGATTTCGGCTCTATACTTGTATAAGCTTTTGCGGACTGTCCTACAGCCTGTTCGGGCTTTTCTTTTACTACGCTTTCCAAACTTCTGACAAGCTTCATTAAATAGAATGATATAAAAAAGAAAATGAAGCCCGTTACTGCTGCACATAAAAATGTTACCACCAGCGGAACATCAAAATATTTTACACAGGTAAGACCGCCCCAGCCGAAACCCATAGCAAATGCCAAAAGAGATTCTATTGAAATAAAAGAAAAATGAATGTCGTTTTCCGTTATGGAAGTAAAATCGGAAACTATCTCAACATCCGCACCGGTAAGAATATAAATAAATGCCTTAATTATATAAAAAGCGGTTGATATAACGGCAGTATACAGAAACAAATTTATTGCGGAATCAATTGACATTTTATTTTCTCCGTTCAGAATTAATCAGCGTTTTCTCAAGACCGCTATTATATAAAATTATTAAAAAAATAGGAAATGTTTGTAAGGAAAGTTTTTTAGGAAGTTTTAAGGAAATGCTGATTAATTATGAATGGCAAAATATGCCTCAATGTTTCCGTTCGGAATTATTCAGCGTTTTTTATAATAAGTTTTTCTTTTATGTTCTCAATATCTTTTTTTATTAAATCAAACTCGCTTCTGTATCTGGCATCTTTTTCTTCTATCAATTTTATTACAAGATTTACAATATTATTGTCATTTTGCTCTTTTATATTTTGTCTGTTTTGTATTATATTTTGTGAATTTTGTTCCTTGTCGTCTTCCAAAAAATAACTTATCGGCACATCCAACGCTTTGGAAACTTTTTCAATACTTTCAAATTTCGGATTATTGGAACGCCCTTTTATCCAGCGGTTGATTACGGCATGTCCGCAGTTCAGTTTTTTTGCCAGTTCCGTCTGCGTTATTTCTTTTTCTTCCAAAATTCTTTTTAATTTTTTACCGAAACTCATTTTTATAAAATGCCTCTAAAGGAAATAACCATAACAAAAGACTTGACTTTAAAATTTTTATATGTTACAATTAATACATACAAATCACTTTTAATATTTTAAAGTCACAATATAGATACAAAATAAACAAGCCGAGCGTGCTACCCATAGCATAGCCCGAAAAAAAGATAATAAACCGTGGAAAGGATTTATCTTCTCGGCGATTATACCAAAAAACGGAGTTTTTTGGTATAGCTGAGGAGCTCTTTGTCGTCTGTCATCCCCGAATGTCGTTGTCGGGAATCACGCAGTTTGAATGACAGTTGAATGGTTGAATAGTTGAAAACAACAAAAGAGGAACCCGAGGGATTAGCCTCGGATAATAAAAAAATAAAAAAACAAAAAGGAGAAAAACTATGAAAAAACAAAAACGGATGCATAGATTTATGGAAGACAGGAAGTATGGAAACGGCAAAACGACGGGATGCCCGACAAAGGCATTCGGGCATGACAGGCAATGTGGTTTCACCCTCGTGGAGCTGGTAATTGTTATCGCAATTGTAATCATTTTATCAGTAATCTCAGTGCCGATTTATCGCGGTTATGTAGACAAGGCTAAATATGCTGAAGGGTATGCGTTAATAGGAACAATTGTTTCTGCACAAAAAGCATATTACTCCGAATACGGAAATTTTTTAAAAAAGGAAAACGGTTCCTATCAAGCAGGTAAAAAAACAGCCTACGAAAAAGTTTTAGGAATAGATGCTCGCGGCAACAAATATTTTACTTTGTTTGATACGGGTACAAATTATCCGACGGATGATTTTTGGCTTTACGTAGAAAAACCTAAAGAATTACAAGAAGCTAACGGCTATAGAGATTTATGTGCCAATTATAGTGTGAATGGCGGTTTAGGTAAAATTAATGAAACAAATTATTAATAGTTCAAATACAGAAAAGATTTTAATTATAAGCAAATTGTCCATTAAAAGGTACTACATTTTTACTTAAAAATTTACAAAAAAAAGGTCAATACATAGCGTTGACCTAACCAAGAAAGCAGGATAGGAAAAAAACTTCTTATTCTGCTTTCGCCGTTTCAACTCTTTTTGCTTTGCACAAAAAAAACATAAACGGTGGGCAACCTCCGCTACTCAGCAGTGGTCATCCCCCCGTGTCCTACATTTGAAGTTATAACATATTCACTTTAAAAAGTCAATAGCCTTAGCATTTTTCTTTACGACTATTACTTAATCATATCCGGCTTCTTCCAATCCTTCAGACGTACCTGAATTTCTTCATTTCGGTCTCAATCTCTGCCATTGAAGAACATTTAAAAAGTTTTTCTGCCAGCATTTTGGCTTTCTGCTTTGAAACGTTTCTGATAATTTTTTTTATTTTCGGAATTTGAACTGCGGACATACTGAACTCGTCCAACCCCAGCCCTAAAAGCACAACGGTATACGCAGGATCGCCGGCCATTTCACCGCACATACCTACGTCTATTCCTGCAGCATGTGCACTGTCTATAATCTGTTTAAGCAGTCTTAATATTGCAGGGTGCATAGGCGTATATAAATGCGTAACATCGGCATTAACCCTGTCTACCGCCATGGTATACTGAATTAAATCATTTGTTCCTATGGACAAAAAATCCACTTCTTTTGCTATCAAATCCGTAATTATCGCCGCAGACGGAACCTCTATCATAACGCCGACTTCTATATTCACGTTAAACGGCTTTCCCTCTTTCTTCAGTTCTTCTTTCGCCTGTTCCAATATTCTGTTTGCTTCTTTAATTTCGGAAATTCTTGAAATCATAGGATACATTATTTTTATGTTCCCGTGAACGGACGCCCTTAAAATACCTTTCAGCTGAGTTTTAAAAATTTCCGGATATTTCAAGCAAAATCTTATCGCTCTCAGGCCCATAAACGGGTTTGCTTCCCTGCCTATATCCATAAGGCCGAGCTTTGCAATTTTATCACCGCCCAAATCAATGGTTCGTATAATAACATCATAAGGCATCATCATTTTAGCTACTTCACTGTAGTTTTGATAATGTT
>CAJOOL010000220.1 GCA_905236115.1 uncultured Endomicrobiia bacterium | reverse complement strand
TAAAGAAATTGTTGAATTATTGAAAAGTATTAATGACGGAAAAGTATTGGGAAGCCAAAGAAAATTGGCAAAAATGCTGGGTGTGTCTGATGTTTCCGTTTCAAGCTGGTTTTCCAAAAACAAAAAACCGTCTGAAGACAATATTGCCAAGATGGCAAAAATATTTAATAAATCGGAAGAAAAAATTCAAGAAATTTTTGGAAAGAATATGAATGAAGAAAAGGGTTACTGCGAGAAAGAGGATAATAAGAATTTCAGTGATCATGAAATGAGGATTTTGAGACTGGAAAAAGAGGTTTTGGAACTGAAGATGGCGATGAAAGGCAATATATAATTTACAATTAACGGCAACGGCGAGAAGTTCTTATATTATATTAAAGATATTTTGTAGGAATATTCGTATTGGGTGATATTGACTTTATTTTCTCTGGAGAGCCAGCCTAAGGCAAGGTACAACATAGTATTTGACAGCCCGAGCTGGGCTTTTATTTTTATTGAGGGAAGTTCTCCCTGTTCATTAAGTAAATGCCAAATCTGTCCTGCAACCTGCCCTATTCTATCTTTCATTTATATTCCCCTTAAAAAACAATGTATAATGAACGGAAACTGCGAGATCCCCGACAGAGACACTCGGGGATGACAGAAAAACGGCAATTATCGTATAATTTTTTATTACAGCTTTTCTACGGCAAACAAAGCCTGTTGTGCATTAACCGGCTGACCGTTTTCAATAAGAATTTTTACGATTTTTACTTTTTCGGATGCTTTAATTTCGTTCATTACTTTCATAGCTTCAATTATGCAAAGGGTTTTGCCGCTGTCAACAACATCACCCTCATTGACAAACATAGGCGACGTGGGTGACGGGGATCTGTAAAAAACGCCCGTTATAGGAGACTTTATCGTGTCGCCGCCGAAAGAAGAAGCATCACCACCGTCAAGCTGCTGCTGAACGGAACCGTCGCCAATATTTCCAACAGAATTATTTAAAACGGTATCCGGCACACAACGGACTTGAGGCTTGGAATAATTTTTTCTTTTAATATGAAGCTTCATATCGGAAGATTTGATATTGATTTCTTCAACTTTTTCTTCCTGCATAATTTCATATAAAGTTTTTACTTTTTCTTCCAAATTATTTTCTTTAGGAGACATATTTTATACCCTTAAAATTATTGACATTAATCTAAGCTGCGACACGAAAAGCTGTATTCAAAATGACCAAAAATAATCACAAACTAAAGCAATACAACACAAATTACATAATTTTAATTAAATTGATTCTTCCCTGTCTGTCTATCTCGGAAACCCGGACTACTATTTCGTCGCCGACATTGACAACGTCTTCCACTCTTTTAACGTGTTTTTTAGAAAGTTTGGATATATGAATCATACCCTCTTTTCCGGGAAGTATCTCAACAAAAGCACCGAAATTGGTGGTCTTGGTAACTTTTCCTTTATATTCGCGGCCGACTTCAACTTCCCCCGTAATACCCTCAACTATTGACTGAGCTTCTTTTACGGCTTCGGCATCAACTCCGGAAATAAATACGCTGCCGTCTTCTTCTATATCAACTTTGGCACCGGTAGATTCCTGAATGCTTCTGATATTTTTACCGCCGGGACCGATTAAAGCACCTATCTTGCTACAAGGTATACTGAAAGAAACTATTTTAGGAGCATATTTTGAAAGCTCTTCTCTGGGCTGAGCAATGGCAGCTTCCATTTTAGCAAGAATTTCAAACCTGCCTGCTTTGGCCTGTGCAAGAGCCTGTGCCATAATTTCGGTGGTAAGACCTGTTATTTTTATATCCATCTGTAAAGCGGTGATACCTTTTTTGGTTCCGACTACTTTAAAATCCATATCGCCGAGGTGGTCTTCCATACCCATAATATCGGTAAGAACGGCATATTTATCACCCTCTTTCATTAAACCCATTGCGATGCCTGCACACATGGATTTTACCGGAACGCCTGCATCCAACAGAGCCAAACAACCGCCGCAAACGGAAGCCATGGAAGACGAACCGTTGGATTCCATAATATCGGAAACAATTCTTATTGCATAAGGAAAATCTTTTTCTTCGGGAAGAATGGGCTTTAAACCTCTTCTTGCAAGGTTGCCGTGGCCGATTTCTCTTCTGCTGACTGATCTGTCGGCTTTAGGTTCGCCCGTTGCAAAACCCGGGAAATTATAGTGAAGCATAAATCTTTCTTTATATTCGCCTACAAGCTCGTCCATAACCTGCTTATCTTCCGGACTGCTGAGGGTAACTGTAGCCAAAGACTGAGTCTGTCCTCTGGTAAATACGGCACTTCCGTGAGCTCTGGGAAGATAGCCGACTTCACATGTAATAGGACGAATTTCCGTCAATGCTCTGCCGTCGGTTCTGATACTCTTATTCAAAACAAGGCTTCTTGCCTCTTTATAAAAAATATCTTCCATTAAATAATCAATATTTGCAGACTGTTCGGGATATTTTTCGGCAAGTTTTTCCTGCATTTCTTTTTTGAATTTAGACCATGTAAGTTCTCTTTGAGATTTTTCTTTTATGGTTACGCATTCCTGTGCTTTGGGCAGTGTTCCGGAAGTTACTTCGTTTCTTAAATTTTCGTCTATGACGGGTTCCGATGCGGGAAGTTTTTCTTTGGTCGGAAGAGTTTTGATAAATTTACAGATTTTGCTTATTTCTTCTTTTGCAAGGTTTAAAGCATTAAGCATTTCTTCTTCGGAAAGTTCGTTTGCTCCGGCTTCAACCATGGTTAAAGCTTCTTCGGTTCCGCTGACTACCAAATCCAAATCCGATTTTTCCCTTTCCTGTATTCTCGGATTTATAACGAATTGTCCGTTAATTCTGCCTACTCTGACGGAAGCTATGACTTTTTCAAAAGGGATGTTTGACATGTGAAGTGCTGCGGAAGCTCCGATTATACTTATGATATCTGCATCATTTTCTTTATCGTGGGAAAGAACCATTGCTACAACCTGTGTGTCGTTTCTCCAGAATTCCGGAAACATCGGTCTGATACTTCTGTCAATCAATCTGCTTACCAATATTTCACTGTCTTTCGGTTTGGCCTCTCTTTTGAAAAATCCTCCGGGAAATCTTCCGGCGGCATACGCTCTTTCTTTATAGTCTACGGTTAAAGGCATAAAATCTACGCCCTCTTTCGGTTCCGAGGAAGCAACAGCCGTAACGAGAACCATTGTGTCGCCTGCTCTTACAACGCAGGCACCGTTAGCCTGCTTGGCAAGTTTGCCCGTTTCTATAAAAATTTCTTTACCTGCAACAGTTAAAGATGTTTTGATTAAATCCATTTTAAGCTCCATTTGTCCGGCCGTAAACGTATTACACAAAAGATCCACACAATCACATATTTATAAAAAAATAAAATACTGAAATTGAGTGCATCCTTTGTGTTTACGACGGACATTAAATTTATTTTATTATTTTCTTAAATCCAATTTTTTCAATATATCGGTATAAGAATCTTTGTTTGTTCTTTTTAAATAATCAAGAAGTCTTCTTCTCTGACCTATCATTTTCAAAAATCCTATTCTGGAAGCAAAATCCTTAGGGAACTTCTTAAAATGACCCGCCAAATAATTTATTCTGGTGGTAAGCAATGCAACCTGAACCTCGGGCGAACCAGTATCGGTTGCGTGAGTTTTGAATTTTTCTACAACTTCTTTTTTTACGAATGCCATTTTTTCTCCTCTGTAACGTAATACTTGTAATTTGTAATTTTTATAATTTAATTTTAATAATAAAGCGATATTTTACAAAATTATAGAGAACTTTTCAACTGCAAAAAAATATTTAAACACAAAAACTTATAAAACTCTTATAAAATGCGACTGCCGCATGACGGAAAACACGTCAAATTTCTTTCTTAAGGAAACGCTGATTAATTTTTTCCTTTATTTCTTCTATTTTCAGATATGCGGCTTTTTTTCCTTCGGAAACCATTAAAGAAAATTTGTTAAATTCCGCCCAAGAAATCTGCTTGATATTGGGTTCTATAAC
>CAJOOL010000219.1 GCA_905236115.1 uncultured Endomicrobiia bacterium | reverse complement strand
CTTTATCCTGCGTCATACCGACAACAACCTTCAAACCTTCCGGTATTTCCAAAGTAACCGTATGGGAATAACCTACCGTCAACGTGATAAGTTTTCCGCTCATAACGGCCTTAAAACCCAAACCGTTAAGTTCAAGTTCTTTCTTATATCCGTTCGTTACACCCTCAATCATATTGCAGACAAGGCCTCTGGTTAAACCCTGAAGCATATTTGCCTGTCTTGATTCCTGTTTCTGCTCCAATGTAACGGTGGAATTTTCAATCTTTACGTTAATTTCACTGCTGATAGGCTGAGAAAGTTTTCCGTTAGCACCTGAAACTTCCAAAACTCCGTCTTTAAATTCTACCTTAACTTTTTCAGGTATTGTTATTGGTTTTTTACCTAAGCGACTCATTTGAAAACCTCAATATTATAATTTTACCAAACATATCCTATTACTTCGCCGCCGACTTTGGCTTCTTTGGCTTTTTTACTGGACATCATACCTTTAGACGTTGATATGACGGCTATACCGAAACTTCCCAAAACCTTCGGAAGCTCTTCATGACCTTTGAAAATTCTCAAGCTTGGCTTGGAAACTCTCTTTATTCCCTGAAGAACAGCTTTACCGTCATTATCGTATTTTAAGTAAACTCTTAAAACACCCTGTTTCTGGTCTTCAATGTGTTTATAATTTGCAATATATCCTTCTTCTTTCAAAACTCTGGCAATTTCGGTTTTTACTTTTGAAGACGGAATATCAACTTTTTCATGAAGTTTTGCATTCGCATTACGAATACGGACAAACATGTCTGATATAGGATCTGTAATCATTACTAACCTCTTTTTAATTTTAAATTACTGCCAAACTACTACCAGCTTGACTTAGAAACACCGGGAATTTCTCCGTTGTGTGCAAGCTTACGAAAGCATATTCTGCATAAACCGAAATCTCTATAGTAGCCTCTAGGCCTTCCGCACAGGCGACATCTGTTCCTGTACCTAGTTGCAAACTTTTGAGGTTTGCGCATTTTTGCTTCAGCTGAAGTTGTTGCCATAAAACGCCTCTGTTAATTTTATTTTATATTCACACCGCAAGTTTTTTATCCGTGCAAATGTTTACGACGCATTTTTACTTCTTTATTTTCTCTTCTTAAACGGCATACCTAAAAAGTCCAAAAGAGCTTTGGCATGTTCATCTTTTTTAGCGGTAGTAACTATGGTAATATTCATACCTCTTGCTTTATCGGACTTTTCAACATTGATTTCGGGGAAAATATACTGCTCGGTAAGACCGATATTAAAATTTCCTCTTCCGTCAAATTTATTGGGTTCGATGCCTCTGAAGTCTCTGATTCTGGGCATAGCTATATTCATAAGCCTGTCCAAGAATTCATACATTATGGCACCTCTTAAGGTAACCTTGATACCGATAGGCATTCCTTCTCTTATTTTGAAGTTGGAAACGGATGCCTTGGCTCTGCAGGTAACAGGCTTCTGGCCGGTAATTGCTGCAAGCTCTGCAGTTGCAGTTTCCAAAACTTTTACGTTTTCTTTTGCTTCGGAAAGCCCGATATTTACAACTACTTTTGAAAGTTTCGGAACTTCGTTGGCATTTTTAAAACCGAACTCCTTTTCCAAAGCCGGTATTACGTTTTTTACATACAACTCTTTTAATCTGGGTACTTGATTCATAATTTATTATCTTCCCTTATACTAAACTATTATTTCTCCGCATTTTCTGCAAACTCTGACCTTTTTACCGTCGGACAATTTGTCAAACTTCGGTCTGTTGGGTTTGCCGCATTTAGGACAAACAAGCATTACGTTTGAAATCGAAAGGGGTGCTTCTTTCTCTTTTATTCCTCCGGGAGCTACCTGTGTGGGTTTCGTGTGCCTTTTTACAAAGTTCACCTTGGAAACGATAACTCTATTGTCGTCGGAAAGAACTTTCAAAACTTCGCCTTCTTTGCCCTTGTCTTTACCTGTTAAAACTACAACTTTATCTTTTTTCTTAATGTTAAGCATATTTTCTATCCTGTTAAAAACTTATTATATTACTTCCGGTGCAAGAGATATAATTTTCAAGTAGTTGGCCTCTCTGAGCTCTCTTGCTATAGGTCCGAAAATACGGGTTCCTTTCGGTTCACCCTCGTCGTTAATGATTACTGCAGCATTATCGTCAAACCTTATGTAGGTTCCGTCTTCTCTGCGGTATTCTTTGGCAGTTCTTACTATAACCACTTTAACGACATCGCCTTTCTTGATGTTACCGTGCGGTATGGCATCCTGAACCGAAGCCATAACGACATCGCCCAAGCCTGCATATCTTCTTTTTAAGCCTTTCATAACTCTGAAGCAGCGAACTTTCTTTGCTCCGGAATTATCTGCTACGTTTAAAATTGTTCTTTCTTGAATCATTGTCTTATTTCCTTATGCTTTGTTTACAACTGATGTCAAAACCCATCTTTTGGTCTTTGACATAGGTCTTGATTCCATTATAGAAACCAAATCGCCCGCTTTGGATTCATTCTTTTCATCGTGAACGGAAAATTTGGATTTAACTCTTATTATTCTGCCGTATAACGGATGTTTTATCGTTCTTTCAACAGCAACAATTCTTGTTTTAGAAGATTTATCGCTGACTACTATTCCCTGCATTGATTTTCTTTTTCCGCGTTCTTCCATTATTCCTTCCTATTTTTACTGTTTTGGGAATGATTATTTCCCTTTTTCTGCTTGAGCAAGAAGCGTTTTTACTCTTGCTATATTCTTTCTCAATTCTCTGATTTCCAGAGGATTTTTTACCGGAACGGTTGAATTTCTAAACTTAAGTTTGTAGTATTTATCCTCAAACTCATTAAGTTTTGCGTTCAACTCGGCCGATGACATATTTTTAATCTCTTGCCAATTTTTCTGTTTCATATTTCTCTTCCGTTATTATATTTCCTGTCTTACTAAAATTTTGCAATGTATGGGAAGTTTGTCGGAAGCAAGTTTAAGTGCTGCTCTTGCATCGGCTTCCGGAATACCTTCCATTTCAAACATTACTCTGCCCGGCTTAACTACAGCTACCCAAAACTGCGGATCTCCTTTACCTTTACCCATTCTGGTTTCAGCGGGCTTTTTGGTAATGGACTTATCGGGAAATACTCTTATCCAGATTTTTCCGCCTTTTTTGGTAAACTTCGTCAAAGCTATACGAGCAGCTTCTATCTGGTTGCTGTTCAACCAAACAGGCTCAAGAGCTTGAAGTCCGAAAGTGCCGAAAGAAAGAGCCGTTCCGCCTTTAGCATAGCCCTTCATTCTTCCTCTTTGAGTCTTTCTGTATTTAACTCTCTTTGGCATCAACATATATTTTGTCCTTCCTTACTTATTATCTGCAGCAGCCTGAGATGCTGTGCTTACTTCGTCAACATTTTCAACAAGTTTTGCTTCTTCCAAAAGTTCTTTTGCGGTTTTTTGAAAATGTTCTTTCTTGAATATCCATACTTTTATACCGATTTTTCCCATAGTCGTATTGGCTTCGGAAAAACCGTAATCTATTTCGGCTCTGAAAGTCTGAAGAGGAACTCTTCCCTCTTTAAGCCATTCGGTTCTTGCAATTTCGGCACCGCCGAGTCTTCCCGCACACATAACTTTTATGCCTTGTGCACCGGCAGCCATGGCCTTTTCTATAACTTTCTTCATTGCTCTTCTGAAAGCAACCTGTTTTTCAAGCTGATATGCAATGCCGTCTGCGGCAAGCTGAGCATCAACTTCGGCTCTTTTGATTTCCATAACGTTAACAAAAGCCTTTCTTCCGGTCATCTGTTCAACTTCCGTTCTGATGCTTTCTATGCCTTGTCCGCCCTTACCGATAACGATACCGGGTCTGGACGTATAGATATTTACTCTGATATATTTTCCCGCTCTTTCAAGACCGATTTTGGAAACGGAAGCCATTTTCAATTTATCTTTCAAATAAGCTCTTATTCTAAAATCTTCTTCTATAAAGTCGGGCATTTCTTTTAGATTAAACCACTTGGAATCCCAATCCTTGATGTAGCCTACTCTGACACTCTTAGGATGAATTTTATGACCCATATTCTTACCTTTCTCAAATTTTAATTTTTATTTCTTTTATTATTCGGCTGCCGCTTCTTTTTCGGTTTTCTTCGTTGTTTTTTTAGCAGTCGTTTTTTTTGCTTTTTTGGCAGTTTTTTCTTCTGCTTCCTGTGCAACAGGTGCGGCCACTTTTACTGCCGTTTTTTTCTTTCTCTTCTCCGGAGCTACACCTTCATCGGTAACGATTATCGTTAAATGAGATGTTTTTCTCTTATAAGGAAGACCTCTTCCCTGGGGACCGGGTCTCATTCTTTTCAATGTAGGTCCCTGTCCTACCCATGCTTCCTTTACTTTTAACCCTGAAAAGTCATTAAGTTTGCCGGAATTTGCAACCGCACTTTTTAAAACTTTTTCTACAAGCTCCGTTGCATTTTTAGGCAAGAAAGAAAGAATTTCAAATGCTTTGGGAACTCTTTCGTTTCTTATAACGGTCAAAACCTGATTAACTTTTCTGGGAGCATATCTTACAAATCTTGCTATTGCTCTTGCTTCCATCTTTTTTTCCCTTTGTCTTTTTTATTCACTAAAATTTATGAAAACTCTCACCGTATATAATATCAGGATATTATGTTAATGAAGTTTCCTGCTTGGTCATTCCGCCGTGTCCTTTAAATATTCTGGTAGGAACGAATTCACCAAGTTTATGTCCAACCATTTGTTCCGATATGAATACCGGAAGAAATTTTTTGCCATTATGTATAGCCAACGTATGCCCTACGAATTCCGGAGTAATTACAGAGGCTCTTGCCCAAGTTTTTATTACTTTCTTTTCGCCGGAACTGTTAAGCTGCTGCATTTTCTTTAAAAGTTTGGCATCTACATAAGGTCCTTTTTTAATTGACCTGCTCATTTGCTGCTCCTGTTAAAAAATTACTTCTTAGCCTTGTTTCTGTGGCTTACTATCATCCAATCCCAAACTTTCCTTGGTCTTGTCTTGAAACCCTTTGCAGGCTGGTTCCATGGACTGCGAGGCTGATTGTTACCTTTAGATCTACCTCTGCCACCACCGTGAGGATGGTCAACGGAGTTCATGGCCGTTCCGCGCACATGAGGTTTCTTACCGAAGTGACGGTGTCTTCCCGCCGAACCTATTGAAACGTTTTCGTGTTCAATATTTCCGACCTGTCCTACCGTCGCATAACACCTAACTAGAACCAGTCTTATTTCACCGGAAGGCAT
>CAJOOL010000218.1 GCA_905236115.1 uncultured Endomicrobiia bacterium | reverse complement strand
CTTCTCCGATATATATTTATCATTGTATGCCTCTTGCATCCATTTAAACGGCACTCTGTCCGTTACCCTAAGTATCGCCATATTGTATATCTTTTCTGCTTGTGCCCCAAAATGTTTCTTCAAGTTTTCGTATATATCTTGCCCTATCTTATCTACAAAACTGCTTGCTCCATACTCCTTTACCGTTATTTCTTTGTTCCTGGGCGGTATCAAGCCTTCTTCCGTTATTTTCCCTAAATATGCATCCGTTATCTTTCTTCCTCTCTTCTTAACTTTATCATATTCACAATGACATTTATACAAATAATATCTGCCTTTTTGATCTTTTGTTATGTTTGTTCCTACCTGTCTGTACTTCTCTACCCAGTCCGGATATTTTACTCTTGCTCTCATTTTTTACTCTCCTTTTCCTTTCTGCTTTTTTGTCACTTTTTTAATACAAATGTATTACCTATGAGGTAATAGGATAAAATTATACTTTTTTTCATCTTTTTGTCAACTATTTTTCTTTAAAAATTTTCTTATACATAAAAAAAGAAAAAAATGTCCTTTTTAGACATCTTTCTCTTTTGTTTTTTCCCTTTATTACTTATTTCACCGAAAGTTTGGGTTTAAACGGAAATCTTTTGGTATATTTTGCTTATATTCTTGTTTTCTCTTTCCGTATTATATAAAATGTTTTTATAATAAAAGATAAAAATTTTTATGAAAAGGCTTAAAAAAGAGGAAATAAAATGAAAAATTTGAAATTATTAAACAATAAATATAAAGCTGTTTTGTTTGATATGGACGGGGTGATTGTTGACTCTATGCCGTATCATTTTATTTCGTGGTTTGAAACTTTAAAAAAATATAATGTTACCGTATCGCCTTTTGATATTTATGAAAAAGAGGGCGAAAAAAGCGATATATGTGTTAAAAGATTTTTTGAAAGAGACGGTATTTATTATGACGATAAAATAATAAAAGAAGTGCTGGATACAAGAAACGAGTTGTATAAAAAATATTTTAAGCCGTATTTTTTTAACGGTATAGAAGATATTCTCAAAAAATTAAAAGAACAAAATATAAAAACAGCGATTGTTACGGGCTCTTCAAAACAAAAAATGCAGACTTCTCTTCCGGAAAAAATTATAAATATGTTTGATGTAATAGTTTCCGCAGATACCGCAGGAAAAGGCAAGCCTTATCCCGACCCTTATTTGAATGCTGCCGGACTTTTAAAAATACCGCCCGAAAATTGTATGGTTATAGAAAATGCTCCTTACGGAATAAAAGCAGCAAAGGCAGCTAATATGTTCTGTGTCGCTGTTACAACAAGCCTTCCAAAACAATACTTGCAGCAGGCTGATGTTATATTTTCAAAAATAAGCGAAATTTTTTAAACAATTTTTTGAAAACAAAATCTTTTCAAATCATTCATATTTTGATAAAATTACCCGGATAAAGGAAACGCCGGTTGTTTCAGACGGAAACCATAAGTTTTTTTTGCTTGTTTTCGGACAGGCATTTTCTAAAATTTTTATAAATATACGGAGGTATAAAGGTGCTGGACATTAAACTTATCAGAGAAAATATAGACGTCGTTAAGGACGGTCTTAGAAAAAGAAATCAGGAAATAAATTTGGACGAGCTTGTTGAGCAGGATAATAACAGAAGAGCGGTAATTGCGGATATTGAACAGCTCAGACTTAAAAGAAATACCGATTCCGAAAAAGTCGGTAAACTTAAAAGAGAGGGAAAAGAGCCTGAAAAAGATTTGATTGACGAACTGGAAAAATTAAGAGTGCAGATACAGGATAAAGAAAAAATTTTGGCGGAAGTTGAAACGAAAGTTGAAGATTTTCTTTTAAGAATACCTAACATTCCGGACGAGACAACCCCCGTAGGAAAAAGCGATAAAGATAATGTTGTTGTTCGTGTTGTCGGAGAGCCTCCGAAATTTAATTTTAAGCCGAAACATCATTGGGAAATAGGGGAAAAACTCGGTATCTTGGATTTTGAAAGAGCTTCCAAAATTTCCGGTTCAAGATTTGCACTTCTAAAAAACGAAGGCTGTGCATTGGAAAGGGCAATAATAAGTTTCTTCCTTGATACACATAAAGAAAGAGGTTATAAAGAAGTAATGACGCCTTACTTGGTAAACAGAGCTTCCATGAGAGGAACGGGGCAGCTGCCGAAATTTGAGGAAGATTTATTCAGATGTCCCGACGACCAGCTGTATTTAATACCGACGGCGGAAGTTTCAGTTACCAATCTGCACAGAGATGAAGTTTTAGACGATAAAGATTTGCCGATAAAATATGCTTCATATTCGGCGTGTTTCAGAAGAGAAGCAGGCTCTTACGGTAAGGATACTAAAGGCTTAATCAGAAACCATCAGTTTAATAAAGTGGAACTTGTTAAATTCGTCAGACCTGAAGATTCCGCAAAAGAGTTGGAACTTTTGACAAACGATGCCGAAAATGTTTTGCAGCTTTTGGGCATACCTTACAGAGTTATGGCACTTTGCAGCGGTGATATAGGTTTCAGCTCTACAAAAACTTACGATTTGGAAGCGTGGATGAGCGGGGAAAATATGTACAGGGAAATTTCATCCTGCTCTAACTTTAAAGATTTTCAGGCAAGAAGAATGAACTGCAAATATAAAAATGCCGCAACAAAGAAAAGAGGTTTTGTCCATACGTTAAACGGTTCCGGTGTGGCTGTCGGCAGAACTTTTGCAACAATACTTGAAAATTATCAGCAGGAAGACGGTTCGGTTGTAATCCCTGAAGTTTTAAGAAAGTATACCGGCTTTGATGTTATTAAAGTGAAAAAATAGAAGATTAGAGGATTGGAAACGACAGTTAAAAAGTATGTCTAATATTAATTTTGTGCACGGTAACAGAGGGCAGGCATTTTTGGAAGGTGTGTTTATACTGCCGGTGGTGGTTGTTCTTATTTTCTCGGTGTTTTGGTTTGCGGAAGTTCTTTTAACATGGCAGCAGTTGGTATCGGCGGTAAGATACGGCACCGATATGATAGCTTATACAACTTTAAGCAAAGAGGATATTAAGAAAGATATAGAAAATTATTTGACGCACAGAATGATAGAGGGCAGACGGCTGGATATAAAAAAAATAAAAGAAATAAATGTTGATATAAAAGAATACAAGCCTATGACTTTTAATATTTTTGAAGTATCAAATGTTTTTGATTCCGTAAAAGGTTTGGTTTTTCCGTCGGCAGAGATGTCTTCCGTATCCATAACTTACGCTTATGATATGCCGAGAATTTTATGGTGGGCAGGCAAGCGTGAGTTTGAGATAAAAACGAAACTGGAAGTTCTTGCAGGAAGCAGAAGAACTTAGAGGAGTGAAAGAACAGATAAAACTGCAGCTGATAAGCTGAGAGAGCTGAGGAGCTGAGAACGACGAACAACGAACGGCGAAGTATATATGTATAAATATATGGAAAAGACATTGAAAAAGAAAAGAAGCGGAAACTTTTTACGGTAACCGCCTCTTTTTTTACGGATTGGTGCTATGTTCCAACCGTGTTTTTGTTATAAGTAAATTTTTAATTAAAAATATTATAATCTTTTTATTTTTGCAAATAACATTCAAATTATAGAACATTAAGATAAATAGGATTGTCACTTTCTTTAGTTATTCCTCTTCCTATCTCATAATACAATCTTAACCAATATGCACCTCCTGTCGTCCGTAACTCATCTGGAATAAGACCAGTAATGGAAAGAAATTGTCCGGGATTGTTAGTTTCAGCAGTATTACAAATAAAATGAGTAAAATATTTATTACCTCTGGCATCTACACCTAAAACCGGACAAACATGGACTTGGTTTTTTCCCGGACCATATCCTACAGTATTGTAAAAATTTCCATATTCGCTGTAATATGCTT
The DNA here is from genome assembly GCA_905236115.1 of uncultured Endomicrobiia bacterium. Taxonomy (GTDB): domain Bacteria; phylum Elusimicrobiota; class Endomicrobiia; order Endomicrobiales; family Endomicrobiaceae; genus Ruminimicrobiellum. The sequence continues at coordinate 284 of CAJOOL010000218.1, read as the reverse complement.
TTTCTGCGGATAATAAAGTTCCGAGTAGAGCATATCCTTCCGACCATTTTGCCTTATCCACATAACCTCTGTAGATTGGCACCGAAATTACCGAAAGAATAATAACGATGGCAATGACGATAACGAGTTCTACCAAGGTAAAACCTGTTTTACTTTTACGAAAATTCAATAAATTTTTCATAATCTTTCTCCTTTTTTATTTTTTATCCGGGGCTAAGCGGTGGCTCACCGCGTTCCCCGTTTCCTCTTTTTTTAAACGGCAAGATTGATTCGTTGCACTTCGT
>CAJOOL010000217.1 GCA_905236115.1 uncultured Endomicrobiia bacterium | reverse complement strand
TAACAGGCTGCGATAAACAGAAAGTGGGTGCATTTGCCGCTCAGGTTCGTGCAGTCAAGCCGCCGGAACCGTATAAAGGTTTCGGTATTAAGTATTTCGGCGAAAAGATTATCAGAAAAGCTGGAAAAGCTGCTGCCGGTTCCAAGAAATAGTAAGAATTAATTGATTAATAACAGAGGGTTGTAAATGAAAAATCCAAAAATAAGATTAGCATTTCGCAAGAAAAGAATAAGAAGCAAAGTTGAGGGAACGCCCGACAGGCCCAGACTCAGTATAAAATGCGGTCATAAACATATTTATGCTCAAGTTATAGACGATTCCAAAGGGTTTACTTTGGCAGCAGCTTCCACATTGTCGGCAGAACTTAAAGGTTCTTTAAAATCTACCGGAAATATTGAAGCCGCAAAAGCCGTAGGTAAATTGATAGCTCAAAAAGCATCCGAGAAGAACATTAAGCAGGTTGTTTTTGACAGAGCAGGGAAAGTTTATACGGGTAAAGTAAAAGCCCTTGCCGAAGAAGCAAGAGCAGGCGGTCTTGATTTCTAATTAAAATTAATTATTCGTCATTGTAGCACAGGGGGAAAAGTTGGCAGACAATAAAGTAAATAAAAATGAAAATGAAAACGGTTTGACCGAAACCGTAGTAGCTGTTAACAGAGTTGCTAAAGTTGTTAAGGGCGGTAAGAGATTTTCTTTCAATGCACTTGTCGTTGTAGGTGACAAAAACGGTAAAATCGGTTGCGGCCTTGGCAAAGCAAACGAAGTTCAGGCAGCAATAAAAAAAGGCAGTGCATACGCTCAGAAGAATATGATATCCGTAGCACTTAAAAATACGTCAATACCGCACGAAGTTATCGGTATATCCGGTGCAGGGAAAGTTTTGCTTAAACCGGCAGTTCCTGGAACAGGTGTTATTGCAGGCGGTCCCGTTCGTGCAGTTCTTGAAGCGGTGGGAATTTCCGATATTCTTACAAAGTCTATGAGAACATCCAATCCTTTCAACGTTGTGTATGCAACGATTGATGCTTTAAAAGGTTTAAGAACGAAAGAAGACGTTGCTAAATTAAGAAATAAAGAGGTAGCGGAAATATGATAGGTCTTAACACTTTATCACCTGCACAGGGTGCAAAACACAGAAGAAAAATTGTAGGAAGAGGTGTTGGTTCCGGACACGGCAGAACCTCCACCAGAGGAAGCAAAGGCCAGAAAGCAAGAAGCGGTGACGGAAAAATGTCTTGGTTTGAGGGCGGACAGATGTCCATAGTCAGAAGAATGCCTAAAAGAGGTTTCAGCCACGCAGCATTCCGTAAAGAATATGAAATCGTTAATTTGAGCTCTATAGAAGCTAAGTTTGATGCAGGTGCGGAGATTAATGCGGAAACTTTAAAAAATGCAGGAATAATCAAGAAAGGCAAACTTGTAAAAATCCTTGCCGACGGCGAATTGAAAAAGAATTTCACCGTTAAGGCGAACGCATTTTCAAAAGCAGCACAGGACAAAATAGCTAAAGCCGGCGGAAAAGCAGAAGTAGTAAAATAGTTAAAAAGGTTTGTCATTCCCGAATGTCTTTGTCGGGAATCTTCGGATGATTTGCCATTATAAGGCTGGCAAACATTCCGCACAACGTCTCGCAGTTATCGTCATTGCGAGGAAGCTGATGAAATCAGCGACGAAGCAATCTTGTAGTTAGTTGTTATACATTATATATTGTACATTATATATTGATAAAAGGGAATAATTTATGTTAAAAACATTCGGAGATATATTTAAAATACCTCAGTTAAGAAGTAAAGTTTTATTTACGCTTGCGATAATTATTGCCTACAGAATAGGAGCTTCCGTTCCTATTCCGGGAATCAATGCAGATGCCGTCCGTTCTTTGTTTGAGGCTAACAGCAACGGCTTGCTGGGCTTTTTGGATATGTTTTCCGGCGGTGCTTTAAACAGAATGTCCGTTTTTTCTATGGGTATTATGCCTTACATTAACGCATCCATTATTATGAGCTTAATGCAGGGAGCACACGTTATTCCTTATTTGGACAGGCTTGCCAAAGAGGGCGAACAGGGCAGAAAGAAACTTACGCAGATTACCAGATACGGCACGCTTATTTTGGGTGCCATTCAGTCTTTCGGTTTGACTATGGCTATTATGAGAATGCCTACTCCCAGCGGTTTGTCTATAGTTTTGGATCCGACCATGACGTGGCTTGTTATGACGGTTTGCACGCTTGTTACCGGAACAGTTCTTATAATGTGGCTGGGCGAGCAGGTTACCGAACGCGGTATCGGTAACGGTATATCTTTAATCATTTTTGCAGGTATCGTTGAAAGGTTACCGAGTGCAACATTAGGTGTTATAAAGCTTGTTCAAATGGAAGAATTATCATTGTTACTTGCAATAATGCTTGTTGCATTGGTTTTAATAGTTTTAACACTTGTTGTTTGGG
>CAJOOL010000216.1 GCA_905236115.1 uncultured Endomicrobiia bacterium | reverse complement strand
TTTTGTCGCCTGCGTTGGCTCTCGGACACGTTTTCGGACGGATAGGCTGTTTTTTTTCGGGCTGCTGTTACGGTAAAAATACGGACTTTTTTTTGGCACTTTCCGGCAGACATCCCGTGCAGCTGTATGAGGCCACAGGAAATTTGATTATATTTTTTATATTAAACAAAATTCTGAAAAACTCAAAACAAAAAGGTTCGGTTTTTATTCTTTATATGATTTTGTATTCCGTATTAAGATTTTGTATAGAACTGCTCAGAGGCGACGACAGGGGAGCATTCCTGTTCGGACTCTCCCCCGCTCAAAATATTTCAATATTGATATTTATTGCTGCTGTTTTTATGTTTTTATTGACAGCAAAAAAACGCTGAATTATTCAAGATATACCAATTAATCTTTTTCGTTCGGCATCATAAACATACCGTGAGATTTATCGCCGAGCATATATTTCGGAAGATGTCCGTCCCATTTTTCTATCCATTTCAAATTGATAACCGTTTGGTTGGAAGAATCTCTCAAAAGTTTCTGTTTCTGTGCTTCGGCTTCGGCAAGAAGAATTACTCTTTTCTTTTCCTCTTCAGCCTGCATTCTCTGATACTGTATCTTTTTAACTTTCTGTTCTTCTATCTGCTTTTCTTCCACAACTCTGTTGAACTCTGCGGTAAACTGTATATCAACAATATTTACGTTTTCAATAGTGATATTATATTCTTCTATCTTTTTCCTTAAATTCTGTTCAATGGCAGTTCTTAAATTTTCTCTTTCAACTATGATGTTTTCAACTGGAAGTTTTGAAATTGCGGTTTTTGAAACTTCCTGTATTGCAGGATAAATAACTTTTATAAAATAATCTTTACCGATTTTAATATGAATATCGTTAACTTTGTTATATACCGGTCTAAAGTTTACTACTATTTTTGCTCTGACCGCCTGCAAATCTTTTGATGCTGAATCCGCGTTTATTTCCTGTTTCTGTGTTTTTACGTCATAATTTACTACTTTATGAATAACGGGAAGTTTGAAATAAGTTCCCTGAGGAAAACTCTGCGTCTGTCCGGAAAGGATGTTTATTCTGACGCCTACCGAACCGACTTCAACAACAAAGAAACTTGAAAATCCGACAAATGCCAACAAAATAACTGCAATAATTCCAAACAATAATTTTGTGTCTTTCTGCATTTTATGCTCCTTCAATTATAAATTGCCTTTAAGCGGCTGCCACCACTGCTTATTATCCAAATACCACTGAATAGTTTTTTCTATAGCCTGCTCAAATTTATATTTCGGTTCCCAACCAAGCTCGTTTTTTATCTTAGCTGCGTCAATTGCATATCTTCTGTCGTGCCCCAGTCTGTCTGCAACATATTTAATCAGAGAACTATCTTTTCCTAAATATTTTAAAATGGTATCGGTGATATATCTGTTGGTTTTTTCGTTGTTTCCGCCGACGTTATAAACTTCACCGTTTTTACCTTTATGGAGAACCGTATCTATTGCCGAACAATGATCTTCCACAAAAAGCCAGTCTCTGATATTCATTCCGTCGCCATAAAGAGGAACCTGTTTACCGGCAAGAGCGTTTGTAATAAATAAAGGAATTAATTTTTCCGGAAACTGGTAAGGACCATAATTATTGGAACATCTTGTAATATTTACAGGAAGCCCGAAAGTATGGTGATACGCCATAACCAACAAATCCGCACTTGCTTTGCTGGCGGAATAAGGACTGTTGGGGCTTAAAGGCGTGGTTTCCGTGAAGTATCCGGTCTTTCCGAGCGAGCCGTAAACTTCATCCGTAGAAATCTGAAAAAACTTTTCTATCTTATATTTTTTTGCCGCTTCCAAAAGTGTCTGTGTTCCCAAAACATTTGTCTTTATAAAAATATCCGGATTGGTTATGCTTCTGTCCACGTGGGATTCAGCAGCAAAATTTATTATCACGTCTACGTCTTTTGAAACTATACCGTCAACAAGTTTTGCGTCCGCAATGTCACCCTTGATAAATTCATAATTCGGATTATCTTTTACATCGTCAAGGCTTTTGATATTGCCGGCATAAGTCAACAAATCAAGATTAATAATTTTATAATCTTTATATTTATTGAGCATATAACGGACAAAATTACTGCCGATAAACCCCGCACCGCCTGTTACCAAAATTTTTTTCATATTTCAGTCTCCATAAACAGCATATTTTTTATACAGTTCGCCGGACATCATTTCCGCCGTTCTCTGCGTCATAATATTGTCGTCCAAAATCCACGAAAGTTCACAGTTTTTATACCCGCCTTTAACGGAATTGATAAGAGCTTCCAGCGACATATAAGCTTCAATTCCTTTCTGTCTGTATTCTTTGCGTACGCCCATTATCATAAGACGCAAATCTTTTATTTTTCTTCTGTAATACAAAAACTTAAAAATTCCGAAAGGAAAAAGTTTACCTTTCATTTTTTGAAAAACATAATTATAATCGGGAATTGCAATCAGCATACCGACGGTTTTATCACCGTCGCATGCAAGCATAACGATATTTTCGTCAAGAAGACTTACCAAATCTTTTGCTATGGCTTTAAATTCTTCGTCCGTCCAGGGAACAAATCCCCAGTTTTTTTCCCACGCCGAATTATAAATTTCAATAACATCGGCAAGCTCTTTTTTGAAATTTTTCTTATCAAAAGTTCTTATTTTTATGTTCGGATTTCTTTTCTGAACGATTTTTAAAGCCTTTGTCAGCCTGGGCATTCTGTCATCCAAAGCTACGGGAATGTTGTAAGCATAAAGTTCTTTGATTTTTTTCAGGCCGCTTTCATCGGCAAGTTTTATGTAGTATTGATGCGTGTAAGGCATTAATATTTTCGGACAACTGTCAAAGCCCTCATACAGAAAACCGACTTCGTCATTCGTTGACGGATTCATAGGTCCCATCATTTTATGAATGTTGTTTTCTTTAAGCCATTTTTTTGCCGCTTCAAATAAAAGTTTCGCCGCTTCAACATTATCTATACATTCAAAAAAACCGAAAAAACCGATTTCTTCTTCCTGAAATTTTATGTAGTTGTAGTCTATAATCGCGGCAATTCTTCCTATGATATTTTCGTTTTCGTCATAAGCCAAAAACAGCTGTCTTTTTGCATGCTGCCAATAAGGATTTTTATCGGACAGAAGTTTTTTGTTCTCGCTGTCAAGCTGCGGTATCCAGTAAGGATTATCTTTATATACTTTGTAAGGAAACTTTATAAAATCGTTGATATTTTTAAAATCAATTTTCTTAATCGTAAACATTTTATTATCAAAATATCCGTTAGATTATTCCCAGCTGCTTTGCAACTTTTTTAAATTTATCAAGAATTATTTCCAAATGTTTATCGGTATGTGTTGCCATGTAGCTGGTTCTTATAATAGCCTGTCCTTCCGGAACTGCAGGGCTGACAATAGGCGACGCAAAAACACCCTCATCAAACAGCATTCTGCACATTTTGAATGCTTTCATATCTTCGCCCACCGTTATGGGAATAATCGGAGATTCCGAAGTTCTGGTATCAAAACCGAGCGACTGAAAACCCTCTTTCATTTTATTGGTATTTTCCCAAAGTTTGGCTCTTCTTTCCGGTTCGTTCTGCAAAATGTCCAGTGCCACATCTATTGCACCTACGCACGCCGGCGGAAGACTGGCCGTAAATATTAAAGACCTTGCGGTATGTTTAATATATGTAATAACTTCGCTTTTGCTGGCGATAAAACCGCCTATGGAAGCAAGCGATTTTGAAGCCGTCGCCATAAGCACGTCTACTTTGTCTTCCATATTAAAATGTTCGCCGGTTCCTTTACCGTTTTTGCCGAGAACGCCTAAAGAATGAGCTTCGTCAACATAAACTCTTGCACCGTATTTTTCGGCAAGTGCGGAAATTTCCGGGAACTTGGCGATATCGCCCTCCATACTGAAAATTCCGTCAATAACTATTAATGATGACGAACCTTTCGCCTGCACTTTTGCAAGCTGTCTTTCCAAATCGGCCATATCGTTGTGACGGAACCTTAACATTTCTCCGCCGAAAGAAAGACGGCAGCCGTCTATAATGGAAGCGTGGTCTAATTTATCGGTTATAACGAACTCACCTTTTCCTACCAAAGAAGAAATGGCACCGAGATTTGAATGGTGTCCGGTGGTAAATAAAACGGCGGATTCCTTGCCTACGAACTTTGCAAATTTTCTTTCCACTTTTTCATGCAAGTCATTTGTTCCGTTGACAAATCTTGAACCTGTGCAGGATGTGCCGTATTGTTTGGCAGCGGCCACGGCACCCTCTATTACTTTCGGATGATCGGCCAGCCCGAGATAATTGTTGGAGCAAAGAACTATTTTTTCTTTGCCGTCTATTTTTACGACAGGCCCCTGGACGGTTTCAACCCTTTTAAAATAAGGATATATCCCCGCCGCCTGTAAATCTTTTACCGCCGTAAATTTTGTACATTTTTCAAAAATATCGTTTGACATAAAAACTCCTTCTTTTAAACATTTTTCAAACATTGATTAGATTGATTAAGAAAATATTTTAGCCGTTCTATCCGGCTTTTTATCTGCAGGTTTATCCCCCGATTTGTCCGCCGTTTTTACAATTAATCAACGTCCGCTTTCTAAAACCATTTGTTTTCCAAATACCAATTGTATGTTATTTTTGCTCCATTTTCAAGTTTTTTAAACTCAAAGCCCGTATCTTTTATTATTTGACTGTTATCGGCAGTCCAGTAAGTTTGCAGCATTTCGCCGATTTTTTCTCTGCTGAGCACCTGAGGTTTGCCCGTAATTTTGGCAATGATTTCATAAATATTTGCCGTAAATTTGAAAATAAAATCAAAAAGAATTACCGGGATTGTTTTAATATTATTAACCTTTGCGATTGTTTGTGCGACATCTTTCCATGAATAAATTTCCCCGTCGGAAAGATAATAAATTTTGTTGTCCGTATTCGGATTTTTTAATGCTTCGCAGATAACTTTTGCTATGTCTTTTACAAATACCAGCTGAATAAAACGCTTGGAATATGTCTGCGGTCTTAAATGATTTTTTACAAGATTGAAAAATATGAAAATATCTTTGTCCTGCGGACCGTAAACCGAAGCAGGCCTTAAAATAGTGTAGGGAATTTTTCCGTCAAGTTTTTTTATTTCGGCTTCGGCAAGAAGTTTGCTTTTTCCGTAGTTTGAAACCGGATTTTCCGGCTCGCTTAAAAGTTTCGGCGTTTCGGTTAGACCGGGGCCTTGTGCGGCCTGTGAAGAAATGTAAATGAATTTTTTTATGTTGTTTTTATTTTTTATTGCGGCATTGACAAGATTTCTTGTTGCGATAACGTTTGTTTCATTATAGCCGTCCCAATTTAAGGCTCTTACCACGCCCGCACAATGAACGACCACATCAACATTTGCCAAAATTTTTGTCAAGGCCTCTTCATCCTGCAACGAGCAGTATTCCAATTTAATGTATTTATTTTGAGTATTTTTATTGTCCTGTTGGATGTATTGATTTTGTGTATTTTTATTATCCTGTGCCTGACGAGGATCTTCAGCTTCTTTATTATCAATATATTTTTCTATCTTTTTGAGGTTTGAAGATTTTCTGACAACGGCCGTAACGTCATAATTGTTTTTCAAAAGTTCTTCCACAATATGACTGCCTACAAACCCTGTAGAACCGGTGAGCAAAATCCGCATA
>CAJOOL010000215.1 GCA_905236115.1 uncultured Endomicrobiia bacterium | reverse complement strand
TTCCGCTTGAAGCGGTTCAACCGCCTCTTTATAGGCAAAATCTGCTTCGGGCTTTGCTCATTATTCATAATTAATCGGTGTTTCCTTAAGCCGTTATATTAAAAAAATACCGGCATCATAAATATAATTATTGGCAAACTTTGCACTTTCTTATATCGGAAACTTTCAATATTTTCCCGTCGTTATCTACAAGTCTTGCCACTATCTTCGTATCTCCGGGTTTGAAGTCCGACCAGTCATACCACCAGTAACCGGAAGCAAATCTGCACGGCTGCCACTCGCTGTCATTAAAAGATACTTCAACATATCCGTCAAAAGAAGCTCCTATTCTCAAAACATAACTGTTACCGCTGACGACATCATTTTCTACGGGATAATCCACTAATACGTAAGAATTATTATTAACAAATTCCTCTTGTTTTTTACCTATAACATCCTGTTTTACGGCAGTCTCCTTTTTTACAGCCGTTCTTTTAACGGTCTTTACCGTTCCTGCTGCAGAAACTCTTTTTTTTGCGGTTTTCTTTTCCGCACTTGCAGCAATTGATTTTCTTGCTCTTCTAATGATAGCCATTTCTCCTCTCCTATCAAAAAAATATATTTTTATCTTTACTCTTTTACATAAAATTCTATATAAAATATTTCCCGCTGGTTTGATTTTACAAACTTTTTACCATTAAATCAAGTATAATTATTTTTTCAGCCCGTAAAGTTTTACTGCATTTTCCGTTGTTTGCTCACATACCTGCTCAAAAGACACCTTTTTTATTTCGGCTGTTTTTTCGGCAATTTCTACAACATAAGCAGGTTCGTTGCGTGTTCCTCTGTATTTTTGCGGAGCAAGATACGGACAATCCGTTTCAACAAGAAGTTTATCCAAAGGCGTATTTTCTATAACTTTGGCAAGTTTATTTGATTTCGGATAAGTGCAAGGTCCGTCAATACCGATTAAAAAACCCATATCCAAAACAACTTTTGCCTGTTCCCAGCTTCCTGAAAAACAATGTATTACCCCTTTCGGCAAAACATCAAATGTTTTAAAAATTTTCACCATATCGTCATAAGCATCACGGCAGTGAATACATACCGGCTTATTTATTTCCAAAGCCAAATTCATCTGTTTGACAAAAACTTCTTTCTGTTTTTCTTTTAAAAACGGCTCGTAGTGATAATCCAATCCTATCTCGCCGACGGCAACGCATTTTTTATCTTTTAACAGATTTTTAAGTTTATCAAAAAGTTCCTCGTTAAACTTTTCCGCATCTTGAGGATGAAGACCGAACATTGAAAAAATACCGTCGCGTTTTGACAGTTCGGCCACATTATCCCACAGAGGCGGTTCACAGCCTACTTCTATAATATATTTTAAACCTGCATCAAAAGCCCTTTTAAGAACTTCTTCTCTGTCCGTATCAAATTTTGCATCGCTTGTATGTGCATGGGAATCCACTAACATAATTTACCGCCAAACCTCTTTTTAAAATTTTTACCGTTTTTATATTTTTGTTATTGTATCAAATTTATAATAAAACGTTAAGAAAAAATTTTTATCTTATTACCGCAGCTTTAAAAGTTTTTTTGGAAGAATTGGCTTTAACCAGCACCAGATATACGCCCGGAGCGACATTTTCGCCTTTATCGTTTTTCAAATCCCATTTTATTCTGCCGAAAACCGTACTTCCGAGTTCCACATCTTCAATATCGTTTTCTGAAAAATATCTGACAAGATTCCCTTTCATGGTAAAAATTTCCGCACTGAAATCTTGTCTGGATGCTGGAATATTGGTAATATAAAGACTGCCGTTTCTTGCAGGGTTCGGATATGAAAGCACGCCCGATACATCATCCAATACTTCCATATCGCCGTAAACGAAATACATATTGAAATTACTTGAAGAAATTCCCGATATTTTTATCCCGGAAAGTGTTCCGTCGTAACTTTTGCTGTTAGGCGAAGAAACACATGTGTCGTTAAAAACAGTTAAGTTTCCGCTTCTGAAGTAGTCTGAATCTCTTCCAAGTTCATAACGGGATGTTGCTAAATGATCATTTATCCAATTTGCCGTTCCGTCAGCCTCTTCAATATCAACCATATATCTGTAACGATTATCATTATCCGCAGTAACACTTTCGTCAATATGATAAATCAAAATACCTCTTATTGTTCCGGGAAGCCCCTTATCAAACCCTGCTGATTGTCTGTTTTCCATTAAAAAATATTCCGTAGAATCAAAAGTTGACGGAGCAAATTTATAAAATGCCGTTTTATCCGTTGCCGACTGTCCTATGTAATTAATCCCTGTTCTTGCCGTTTTAGGAGTTATCCAGCCCAAAACATCTTTACACCATGCATCCGGGTGTGCGGGACATTTCCCGTCTCTATTACTTTGAGAAGTGCCGTTCCAACTGCCTGAAGCCATAATACTGAATGCTCCAAGTCCTGCACTGGCATAAGTAGTATCATATAAGTCCGGCAAACCGAAAAAATGTAGTGATTCGTGACATATTACACCTATTCTTGTAATACCTTCATTACCGTAATAACCTCTTCCTGCAGCTTCAGTATGATACCTGTTAAAAGTAATACCTTCTATATTTACGGTATTTCCTACGGAATACTGAAAATATTGTGCATGAGACCAAATAAATTTTGCCGTATTTCCCGCCTCTGCACCGCCTCCGGCATGAATTACCGTAAACCCTTCAGGTTCCGTAACAGCCGTATTCGGCCAAACATGATCCCTAAGATATGTAGGATAATCACTGTGAAATTTTTCAAGTGCGGCTTTTATCAATGCTCCTGTTCTTGAACCGACAGCATTATCATTTGCGTCCGAATAATATGCATGGTTTTGATTTATTGTTATTATCGGCGAAATTACGGAATTATATTCAAGTGCTCCGTAAGAAACTTCTTTAAAATAATCTTTCACGGAACCTGCGGCACTATCTGCAGAATATCCCGTAGTATTAAATAAATTATTAAATGCCGTCATGACAGCTTTATGTCCGGTATCATCATCACTGTAGGCCGTAAACGGCGGATTATCCGTAAATTTTAAATCATTGAATTGAACCAGCAAAACAAAATTTGTTTTTGTTCCCGTAGGAGGAACTGTTTTTTGAACAGATTTGTCGTCGGAAGAACTTTTTGAAGCGGATTTTTCGGAATTTAAGCGTGGTGAATAATTTAATAAAGTTTTTTCTTGCAGAGATAACAATTCTTTTCTTTTGTTCAATGCTCTTGACAACTTATCTTCATCTCTCAAAGATTTTTTAATATTAAGCGTTTTCGGCGAAACTTTTCCGACAATATTTTCCGACGGTTTCAATTCGCCGAAATTACCCTTTTGAGCATAAGTCCAGTATTTGGCATTATCCTGCATAATCGTATAACCGTCGGCATCTTCCGTCCAATGATAAAATTCGTCGCCTCTTATGCGTATTTTTATTTTTGTTCCGTCCGGCTGTGTTGTTTCAATAATCTGCGGGCTTGCCGTAACCGCCGAAACACCGCTGACAAAAATATACGAAAATATAAAGAAAAAAATTAATAAAAATGCAAAAAATTTTTTCATATTAAAAATCTACCCTTAAAGTAAACATGTGCACATTGCCTAAACCCCCCTTAGGCAGCCATGCATAATCTATAAAAAAGCCCTTGTATTTCAACCCTGCACCGAGAGTTAAATTTGTAATGAAACCGTTGTTTGTTCCGTTATGATTTTCCAGCGGAATAACATAACCGAATCTTAAAAAAAATAAATTATCGTAATTTTTTTCACAGGCAAGTTTCAACTCATAAATCTCGTCATTATAATACGCATCCAATTGTGCCGCAACAACTATACCTTTTTCCTCATCAACTTCACCCGAAAACCCGAAATAAAAATTTGTAGGCAAATCATACCCTGCAGACTGCAAGCCTAAATTATTTATTCCTCCGGACAAAAACATATTATTTGTAACAAAATACATTCCGCTGAAACCTGCAGCCAAACCTGAATAATAAACATCGTCAATATTTTGCCTGATATACTTCAACGAAAATCCGGTGTAAAAAACCCTGCTTACCGCCGTTCCGTAAGAAACATTTAAAACTTTCTCGTCGGAAGAAAATGTTCCGCTCTGAATATAGCTGTCGCCCCACTCGGAATATCTGG
>CAJOOL010000214.1 GCA_905236115.1 uncultured Endomicrobiia bacterium | reverse complement strand
AGAAGAATTGATAATCAGCTCAGGGGCCGTGCCGGCCGTCAGGGCGATCCCGGTGCGTCAAGATTTTATCTTTCCATGCAGGACGAGCTTATGAGGCTTTTCGGTTCCGACAGAATGGCGGTTCTTATGCAGAGGCTCGGCCTTAAAGAGGGCGACGATATTCAGCATCCGTGGATATCAAAAGCCGTTGAAAGTGCTCAGAGAAAAGTAGAGGGTATGAACTTTGATATAAGAAAACAGCTTATTGACTATGATAATGTTATGAATAAACAGAGAGAAGCCGTATACCGTCTGAGAAACGAGATACTTGAGGGCGAAGATGTTTCAATGACCATTCAGGATATGATACAGGAATCCGTTGAAGAAAAAATTCAAAACTGGGCTCCGGAAAAAACTTATCCCGAACAGTGGGAATGGGCTAATTTCCATGCTTGGATGATGAGAAGTTTCGGAATTAATTTTGAAATAAAAAATAAGGAAGAGCTTAATTATCTGACAAGAGAAGCTCTTAAAGATATTTTAACGGAAAGAATTAAATCCGTTTACGAAAAAAGAAAAGAAGAGCTCGGCGAACCTTTGCTGGGACATATAGAAAGAATGGTTCTTTTGCAAATGATAGATGTTGCATGGAAAGATAATCTTTACGAACTTGACCAGCTGAAAAAAGGTATCGGTTACAGAGCTTATGCACAGAAAGATCCCAAAATTGAATATCAGAAAGAATCTTTTATCCTCTTTGACGGTATGATGAACAGAATAAGAGAAGCTACGATAGAATATGTATTTAAGGTTCAGGTAAATGTTACCGCACGTCCGATACCGATAAAAAATCAAAGCAGTAATGCCGGCGGGGACGTGCAAAATATTGCCGGTGCTACAGAGGATAAAAAAGAAAAATATATAGATCCCAAAGATATAAAAAAAATCGGAAGGAATGATCCTTGTCCTTGCGGCAGCGGGAAAAAATATAAAAAATGCTGCGGAGCTTAAAACCGGCCGATAATGGAAAAGTTTAAGATAAAATATTTCATTTTTTCAATAGTATCCGGTATTTTGCTTGCGATAACTTTTCAAAAAATAAATGCTTTTTGGCTGGCGTTTGCCGCCCTTGTTCCGATAATAAATACCGTATTGAAAAATTCCGTAAAAAAATCTTTAGTCTACGGCTTTTTATTCGGTTTCGTGTTTTGGTTCGTTTCGTTGTATTGGATGTATCCTTTTGTAAAATTTAATACAGGCGGTATACAGGCTGCGGCAGTATCGGTTCTTTTATGGTTTTATTTATCGCTTTATTTTGTCGTATGGGCGGTATTTTTAAGTTTTTCAAAAAGACGTTTTAAGCCGGTTATTTTGAGCTTTTTTTCGGCAAGTTTGTGGACGGCTCTTGAATTTGCGAGGTCTTATTTATTAACGGGTTTCGGCTGGAATTTGCTGGGTTACTCTCAGGCATCGTTTATTTATTTCATTCAGATTTCTGATATTGCCGGTGTTTACGGAGTATCTTTTGTTATCGTTTTCATTAATATGCTCATTTATTATCAGTTGAGATATGTTAAAGAAAGCAAATATATTTATTTTGTTTTGCTGACGTTTCTTTTTACGATAATTTACGGATATATCAAGACATATAAGTTTTATACGGATTACGGGGAAGAGTTTAAGGCGGGGATTGTTCAGCCTAATGTTGATATTTATAAAAAATGGGACAAGAAATACAATAACGAAATTCTGGAAAATATAAAAGACAGCGTCGGGAAGTTTGAGAATGAGGGATTGGATATTACGGTTTATCCCGAGACCGTTCTTACGGAATATTTTGAAAATGACAAAAAGACGGCACAATTTATAAAAGATATTTCTCGTTTCGGCGAGGTTAATCTGATAGGTTCTTTAACTTATGACGGAACAAAAATTTATAATTCGGTGTATGCGTTGGGAAGAGATTTTTCCGTTAAGGCTAGACGTGATAAAGTTCATTTGGTTCCGTTCGGCGAGTTTATACCGTTTAGGAATTATCTGTCAAAATATTTTGAGATTTTTGATTCCATGGGGGATTTTAATAAAGGTTCGGAACTGCCTGTTTTCAAATACGGCAGGCTGGCCGTCGGTGCGACAATCTGTTCGGAAAATTTCTTTGCGGATATTTCAAGAAAGCTGGTATTAAACGGTGCCAAGATTTTAACCAATCATACAAATGACGGGTGGTTTCTTAATACGGATGCACCTTATCAGCATTTTGTTATGAATGTTTTCAGAGCGGTGGAAAACAGAAAGAATGTTATAGTTTCCGCCAATACGGGAATATCGGCGGTTATAGACTGCTGCGGAAATGTCGTTAAAGGAACTTTGCCGGATGAAAAATCCGTTTTGATTTGTTCCGTTTATCAGAATAACGACATAACGATATATGATAAAATCGGATATAAATTTGTATATTTTTGTGTTTTTATGAGTATTTTGATGTTATTGATATTGTTTATCTGATTTATCCTAACGGCGGGATATTTTGACAAAAGCATAAATTTAAAGGAAAAATATGTTAACTGATTTGGAACAGAGAGTATCGGTATTAAGAAAATCTTTGGATATTGACGGAAAAATTGAAAAGATTGAAACTTTGGATAAGAAAATTTCCGCAGCGGATTTTTGGAACGACCAAAACACCGCAAAAAAAATTATGCTTGAGGCCGATACTTTAAAAGAAACGGTAAACTCATGGGAAAGTTTGAAAGCAAGGATAGATTCTTTAATTGAAATGGATATATTTCTTCAGCAGAATCCCGACGAAGAACTGCAAAGCGAGCTTGAAAAAGATAAGGCGGTTTTTGAAACGGATTTGAAAGCCGTTGAAACTAAAACCAAACTTTCCGGCAAACACGACAGAAATAATGCGATTGTTTCCATACATGCCGGAGCCGGCGGAACCGAATCCTGCGACTGGGCTCAGATGCTTGTCCGAATGTATTCCCGCTGGGCGGAAACAAAAGGTTTTGAGTTTACGACGGTTGATATTTTGGACGGCGATGAAGCCGGAATAAAAAGCATTACTTTTATGATTAAAGGGAAATTCGCTTACGGTCTTATGCAGTCGGAAATCGGCGTTCACCGTTTGGTGAGAATATCGCCCTTTGATGCAAACAAACGCAGACACACTTCTTTTGCAAGCGTGGATGTAATACCTGAAGTTGACGATGATATAGATATAGTAATAGAAGAAAAAGATTTAAGGATAGATACATACAGGTCAACCGGGGCAGGCGGGCAGCACGTCAATACGACGGATTCTGCCGTAAGAATTACGCATTTGCCGACAAATATTGTCGCACAATCCCAGACCGAACGCAGCCAGATAAAAAACAGAGCTACGGCAATGAAGCTGCTTAAGGCGAAACTTTATGAATACGAGCAGGAAAAGCTGAGAAAATCTTACGAAAAACATTATGACGAAAAGGGTTTGATAGCATGGGGCAGTCAAATTCGTTCTTATGTTTTTATGCCTTATCAGCTGGTAAAAGACCACAGAACGGAATATGAAACATCGCAGGTTGATAAAGTTATGGACGGAGAAATAGACGAATTTATATCTTCTTATCTGAATTGGAAATTGGAGAAAGACAATTCAAGATAAGAAATTGTAAAAAGGGAGTTTAAGAAGTTTCCTACAGAATATTTTTCAAAAATTAAAAAACATAAACACATAAGTTTATAAACTAAAAATTCTAAATTGTAAATTAAATATAAAGGAGTAATTTTCAATGAAAGAGTTTTGTTTGTTTGTTGACGGGAAGGACGTGGATACGGGCAAGTATGAGTATTTTCCTTATTCCGACAGGTACATTGCGGATTTTAAAAAGACGTATCAGATTATTTCCAAGTTAAAAAAAGGTGAAATGCCTGAGGATGCCGAGGAGTATATTTATGCGAAATACTGTGTCGGTGATAATGAGTTAAATAAGAGAGCGATAGAATCGGCATACAAAGCCAGCAAAATTATGCGTAGAATGTCTGTTGCTAAGAGAAGAAAAATTTTATACGATATCCATAAAAATCTTGTTGACAACAGAGAAAAAATATTGGAACTTTTTGCAATAGAAGGTCATCCTAAAAAACTTGCCGAGTGGGAATTTTGTTCCATGAAAAATGCGTTCAGTAAGGAGATACTTGATTCTTTTAAAGATAGTATTTGGGAAGAAGCAGGTTCTATGGGTGAAGAAAATGTTTATCTCGTCAGAAAACCGGACGGAGTAGTAGTGCTTGTCCCTCCTAAAAATGCTGCGGCAAGTAATTCTCTTTCAGCGGCATATTGTTTCCTGGGCGGTAACGCAGTAATAGTAAAAGCTCCTTTGAAAACCCCGATAGCAACACTTTTTGTTTGGAAAAACGTTATTGGTACGGCACTTAAGGAAAACGGAGCTCCTGACGGAATAATGAATATAATAACCGGAAATTCCAAATCTATTATGGACGAGTGGCTGCAAAATTCTAAAGTCAATGATATTTTCTTTTTCGGTGAAAGCGAGAATGGTTTGGAGATAGCAAAACAGGCACATAATCATAATAAAAAAGCAATTCTAGAACTTTCCGGAAATGATAATATGTTTGTTTGGGCAGGTTGTGATATTGAAGGTGCAACAGATTCTGCACTTGATGCTTTTTTAGGTTCTACTCAGATTTGTATGCTGCCGAAAAATCTTATTGTCCATGAACAGGTTTATGATGAGTTTAAAGATAAACTTCTTAAAAAAGTTGCCAATCTTAAATTCGGACTTCCTTCAAGTGAAGAAACTTTTTTTACTCCGGTTGTAAAAATAAAAGAATGTCAGGAATTTTTGGATGATGCTTTAAATAAAGGTGCTAAACTTTTATGCGGAGGAAAAAAGGTTGACTATACGGGAACTCCTACCGAAAGAGGAGTATATTTTCAGCCGACGCTTATTGAAATAGAAACGGATAATCCGGAAATGTTTAATATGAGAGTTATAAGAGAAGAGAATTTCTTTCCGGTTATTCCCATAGTAAAAGTAAAATCTTCAAAAGAAGCGGAAACAAAAAAAGAAAAAGATGCGGAAATTTTTAAAAAAATGCTTGATATAGCACACAGAAATGAATACGGCTTAAGAGCCTCCGTATGGGTGAAATCAGCTTTTTATACAAGGCAGTTTATGAAAAATATAGATAATTGTGCATTGCTCAGAATAAATTCCCGTCATATAGCATTTTCTTCATATCTTCCCGGGCAGGGCGGCGTCGGTAAAACCGGAGGACCTTACGGGGAAGCAAGTTTTTTGGTTCAGAAAACTACACATTTGCAAGGAATAAGTTTAACAAGATAATATGAATTACTATGCACTTTGTCCGTCAATAGTCGCAGTTTTTGTTTTACTGCTCGGTTTTTTTGTTTTGCTTAAAAACAGAAAAAACAGATTAAACTTAATTTATTTTTATTTATCTATATCACTGTTTATATGGCTTTGGTTTTTCTCTTTAATGTATTGGAATACCGGAGAATACGAACTGTCGTATATGTTTGCAAAAATAGGTTTTGTGGGTGTTATTTTAACACCGGTCTGTGCTCTTCATTTTATTGCAGAGTTTTTGAACAGCCGTCTCAAAAATTATGCAATATATTTTTATTTGGCAACCATTCCGATAATAGTCATAAATTTATTCTCTAATTTGGTATACAGCGGATTGAGTTCAAATTTCTGGGGATATTATCCCATAGCAGGAAAGATTTATTTTATTGCGTTATTTCAATTTGTTTCTACTTTTTTTGTTGCAACCATAGCTCTTTTCAGGTATTTTTTTAATAAAGATGTTAATTTGATAAAAAAAGAACAAATAAAGTATTTGATAATGGCTTTTTCAATAGCTCTTCTTGCTTCCGGAGATTATATTATAAAATATTCTTGGATTAATTTCTATCCGATAGGCTATATTGTTGTTATTTTTTTCAGTTTTATTATGGCATTGAATGCCATAAAGAATAACTTGATGGATATAAGACTGGCCGTTACAAACAGTACGATATTTTTATTTCTGTATATTATGGTCTTAGGCGTCCCGATTTATTTCGGTTTTGTAATGGAACAATATCTTATAGCTTTTCTTCTTATTTTTGTTATGTCTTCTATTGCTCCGGTTGTTTACAGGGCATTACAGCAAAAAGCGGAAAGGATTCTTCTTGCAGAGCAGGAAAAATATCAACAACTATTGATACAGGCATCCAAAGGAATGATAGAGCAGCATGAAATAAATAAGCTGTCTAAACTTATTGTCAGAATTATAAAAAATTTCGTTAAAATTAAATTTGTTATCTTGTATATTTTTGACGAAGAAAAAAATTGTTTTTATAATATTTCTTCAAGAGTAAGCGGTGAAGAAGAAATAAAATCCGTTTGCATAGATATTTATAATCCCATAATAAAATATATGAAATATAAAAGAGCACCTTTCATATATTTCGGTTTAAGTGAAAATTTGAAAAAAGAATTTTCAAAAATATGCGGCGATATAAACCTGATAGTTCCGTCAATTTTCAGAGATGAGGTTTTAGGTTTTTTGATTTTGGGAGAAAAAGAAAATAAAACTTTATATTCTTCAAAAGATATGGATTTGTTTAAAACTTTGGCAAATCAGGCATCTCTTGCTATAGAAAATTGTTTTTTCTTGGAAAAATCCAGACATCAGCAGGAAAAACTTTTTGAAGCCGAAAAGCTGGCTTCCATCGGAGGTATGGCCGACGGTATGGCACATCAGATAAGAAACAGACTTAACAGCTTCAGCCTTGCCGCCGATTCTCTCAGACTGGATGTGGAAGATTTGACTGAAGATAATAAAGATTTTGTTTCCTGCAATCCGTCGGTAAATAACATTTTGGCGGATATGAACGATTTGATTTCTTCTATAAAAAACAATATCAAAAAAACCGATACCATTCTTACCGGTATTTTAAATTTTGCAAAACATAAACAGAATGAAGCCGTGTTTGAATATTTTTCTTTAAAGGATGTTTTGGAATCTTCAATACTTTTGGTTGAGGTTAAACATCATAAAGAAAAACTTCCCATAAAGGTTGATGTTTCGGAAAAAGATATGATTTACGGAATAAAGTATCAGCTGCAGGAAGTTTTTTTTAATTTTATTGATAATGCTTTTGAAGCCGTTGTTGAAAAACAGCAGCATTTAAAAAATGCGTTTTTTAACGACATAAAGAGCGAACAGGATTTTGTTCCGGAAATAAAGGCTTCTTTAAAATATCTCAGCGATAACAGATGCCAGATTATTATTGAAGATAACGGCATAGGCGTTAAAGAAGAAAATAAACCGAAGATTTTTTCCGCATTTTTTACCACCAAGCCGTCCAGCAAATCCGGTTCCGGAATAGGTTCTTATGTTGCCAAAAGAATGGTGGTTGAAGCACATAAAGGAAGTATTACTTTTGAATCCAGATACGGAAAAGGCACAACGTTTTTTATTACCATTCCGATGCTTCAAAAACAGTCTAAACAGCCGGCAAATACCGAAAATTCTTTAAATTCTTCTTTCGGTGCTGCTGCCGGAGTTGCCGGGGTATCCGCTCCGGAAACTTACGGAACTGCCGGAGTGCGTTTATTGAACTGAAGTTTACAACTTTTAAGTTTAAAGCTATGAATAAAAAAATAATAATATTATTAATTGTCTTGTTTTTTTCTTCGCAGGCATACTGCAATACTTTTAAAGGAGTAAAATTTATGAACTTTAAAAACGGGCTTTCCGCCGTGTTAAAAAAAGATACTTCAGTTCCTATAGTTTCCGTAAATATATGGGTAAGGACAGGTTCCGTAAACGAGATACCGGAACAGGCTGGACTTTCGCATTTCATAGAACATCTGGTATTTAAAGGCAGCAAAAATTATCCCGGAAACACCGTAACGGAAAATGTAGAAAAAATGGGCGGGCTGATAAATGCGGCAACTTCAAAAGAGTACACCTGTTTTTATATAGATATTCAAAAAGACGGTTATATTGAAGCATTGAAAATGCTGGCCGATATGGTTACAAATCCTTTGTTTCCGGAAGAAGAAATCAGACCGGAACGCAAAGTGGTAATAGAAGAAATACAGAGACATAAAGATACGCCTCAGTCGGAGCTGTTTGAATATTTTATGGGTAATATTTATAAAAAATCCGCATACAAAAACAGTATTATCGGCAGCGAAAAAGTGATAGCGAATATTCCCCGTGAAGAAATAATAAAATATTTTAAACAAAATTATGTTCCTTCAAAAATGACGGTTTCGGTTGTCGGCGACATAGACATAAACAAAACAAAAAAAGTTATAGAAGATACTCTGGGAAAAATTCAAAATACCGGTTCCGATTATAACGAACCTTTGTTGATTGAACCTTACGGCAAAGCAACCGAATTTATCGTGAAAGATAAAACGGCACACAGCTATATGCTGGCAGGTTTTTTGGGGCCGGATATTTCTTCAAAAGATATTTATGCTGCCGATGTTGCATTAAATATTTTAGGCGATGGGAAATCTTCCAGATTAAATAAAATTTTAAAAGAAGATAAACAGCTGGTATATTCCGTAAGTTCTTCGTTTTTAACTTTGGCAGGAACGGGTTCGGCGTATATATCCGCCGTTTTTGACAAAAACAAATATAAAAAAGTTGTTTCCGAAATTACTGCCGTGCTTGATAAATTTGCGGATGAGGGACCTGCACAGCAGGAGCTGGACAGGGTGAAAATCAATATAAAATCCGACAGACTTTTTGATTTGCAGTCTTTTAATGAGCTTGCCGGGCAGATGGGATACTGGAAGCTGTATAACCGTTTGGATATTTTTGAAAATTATTTGGAAAATATAGAAAAAGTTACGGCGGAAGACGTTAAGAATTTTATGAAGAAATATTATTCCGAAGAAAAATTGTCAAAGGCGGTAATATTTCCGAAATGAAAAATTTTTTGACGGTTTTTTTTGTTATAACAATATTTTCTTCTATGGTTTTCGGAGGTGTGTCGGTGGAAACATTTAATTTGGACAACGGTATAAAAGTAATATACAAACATACAAATACGGCTGAAATAGCTTCTTTAAAATTCTGTTCTCCCGTGTCGGTTCTGCATGAAAATACTGCCAAGTCGGGCGAAACAACTCTGCTTTATTCGGTAATGAGCAAATCCACAAAAAACAGAAGCAGCGAACAGCTTTCTTCCGATATTGAAAGTTTGGGCTCTGCGGTATTTTTTGATGTGGAATATGATTTTTCCGGATGGACATTGAATTGTATGAGCGAGTATTTTGATAAATCCTGTGAGATTTTAGCCGATATGATTTTAAATCCGGCTTTTGATGAGCAAGAAATGGAAAAAGAAAGAGATTTGATTATTGAATCCGTAAAAGCAAGAAAAGACAGCATAAAACTTACGGCCAACGACAAATTTATTTCGGATTTTTATGACAAAAATCATGCTTATTCCGTGATAAAAAGCGGTAAAGAAGATACTTTAAAAAATCTTACACGCAAAGACCTGCAGGATACTTACAATAAAATTTATTCCTGTAAAGATATTGTTATTACCGTTGTCGGAAATATCAAAAAAAATGAAGTAAAAAAAGTTCTTGAAAAATATTTCGGTTCTATGGTATTATCTTCGGAAAATATAAAAACCGTATCGCAAAACAAAACCGAACGACCGGTAAAAGATACGGTTGTTCCTTCCAAATTCAATCAGGCTTTTATAATTTATGCTTATGATGTGCCGGATGTTTTGAATAAAGATTTTGTAACGCTTAAATTAATCAGTTATATTTTGGGCGGAAGAATGACCGGCAGACTTTTTATGGAGCTTAGGGAAAAGCTCGGGCTTGCGTATGAGGTAAGCTCCGTTTATCCGGCAAGAGTTGACAACAGTTATTTTGAAATTTATATCGGGCTTGACAAGAAAAATATTGATGTTGCCAAGAAAGGCATAGAAACAATAATGAAAGATTTATGTGAAAATAAGGTTGACGAACAGGAACTGAAAGATACGAAAAATTTTGTTAAGGGAGTTTATCTGCTGGATCACCAGTCTGTTGAAAAACAGGCATATTATCTTATATTCAGGGAAATGCTCGGACAGGGATACAAATATGACGAAGAATATATTGATATTTTGTCCAAGATAACAGCAGACGATATTATCAAAACGGCAAATAAATATTTTAACAGGGAACCGTATAAGCTGGTGCTAAAACCGTGATGTGATCGGCAATTGAAATGAAAGTTTGAGATATTTTTACAAACTATAAATTTTTGTTTCGTGTTGTTTTATCATGTAGTCTAAAGAAAAAGTTTCATCTATGGAGTTTTTAGCGTTTTGAGACATTTTTTTTCTTAACACTTCGTTATCTGCCAAAAGAAGAATTTTTTCTTCGGTACTTTTTATATCGTAAGGTTTTATCAAAAATCCGTTAAAACCGTCTTTAATTATTTCTCTCTGTCCGTCAACATCATTAACCACGGGAACCGTTCCGGAAGCAAGAGCTTCTATAGTTGATATCGGCAGTCCTTCCCATAAAGATGTCATTACAAAAACGCCGCTTGAATTTAATATACCGGAAATATCGCGTCTCCAGCCAAGAAGAAAAACGCTGTCCGCAATTTTAAATTCGGTTATCATTTTTTCAAGCTCGGTTCTTAATACTCCGTCGCCGACAATAACGAATTTAAAATTTTTATTTTTTTCCAGAATATTTTTTGCGGTTCTTATAAAATCCGGCAGATTTTTCTGCGGTTTGAAAGGTCCTATTGTTGTAACTAAAAATTCATTATCATTCAAATTTAATTCCTGTCTTAAGTTCGGTGTAAAATCATGATGATTTTTAAAATTATCAATGTCTATTCCAAGCCTTATATAACGGTATTTTTCTTTTGTGCCTATTTTGTTTTGAAGACCTTTGGTTATATTTTCCGTGCTTACGGGAATAAGAATTTTTGTAAAATAAGAACAAAACCGTTCAAGGAAAATGTAAATATTTTTTTTGAAAAAATTTTGAGTGTCGTTAAAAGAAAACCCGTGTATTGTGTGGATGATATTTTTTATGCCTGCAAGTTTTGCGGCAAACCTGCCTAAGATGCCTGCTTTTGAGGAATGTGTATGCACGATATCCGGTTTTTGATTTTTCAATATTTTATATATTTCAAAAAGAGCTTTAATATCTTTTACCGGATTGATTTCTCTGACCAAATCTTTAACAAAAACAACTTTTATTTTCTTTTTTGTTTCTTCGTCCAGAATTCCTCCGCAGCCGCATATTAATACCGGTTCAAAAAATTCTTTATTAAGTTTTTCGCACAGAGAAATTGCCACTTTCTGTGCACCGCCCAGCTCCAGCTTGGTTATGATTACCGCAATCTTTTTTTTCATACGGATAATTATAATAAATTTAGATGAAAATTTAAAATTTTTTTTAGCCTTTTTTTGCCGGTAAAAATATTGTATAATATCTTTTCTTTGAAATTATTGAAATAAAATTTTATGTAAAATCGGAGACAAACAAAATGAATGTACCAAACAATTTGTTTTATGCAAAAACGCACGAGTGGGCAAGAAAAGACGGTAACAAAGTTTATGTAGGTATTACCGATCACGCTCAACATGAAATTACCGATATAGTCCATGTGGAGCTTCCCGAAGCCGGTAAAGTTTTTGATAAAGAACAGCCTTGTGCGGTTGTTGAATCCGTAAAATCGGCGTTTGATATTTACTGTCCCGTTTCCGGAAAAATCGTTGAAGTAAACGAAGAGCTTCTTTCCGCACCGGAATTGATAAATCAAGACCCTTATGAAAAAGGTTATTTCTTTGTTTTGGAAGCGGCAAACGAAGAAGATTTTAAGAGTTTGTTGAATGCCGAAGATTATAAAAAATTAATAGAAGAATAATCGGCGTTTTATAATATTCCCGAATATTTACGGCGGATATTTTTGAAAATACAAAAATAAAAAGTTTTCAAGAAGGTTGAAATAAATGAACTATATACCCGTAAGCGGCAGCGATAAAAAAGAAATGCTTGAAAGTATCGGCGTTAAAGATACGGAAGAACTTTTATCTTTGCAGATACCTGAAGTTTTAAGAGCAAAAAAATTAAACTTGCCCGAGGCTTTAAGCGAGCAGGAATTGATGTCTTTGTTTAAAAGTTATGCACAAAAAAATAAATCCGATATGATATGTTTTGCAGGTGCCGGAATTTACGACCATTTTGTTCCCGCTGTAGTTGACGAGATAGTCGGCAGGTCGGAATTTTGGACGGCATACACTCCGTATCAGGCGGAGGCCAGCCAAGGAACATTACAGGCCGTGTTTGAATATCAGAGCATAATATGTGAGCTGACGGGATTGGATTGTTCCAATGCTTCAATGTATGACGGAGCAACGGCCGCTGCCGAAGCCGTTATTCTTGCGGTAAGAACTTCCAAAAAAAATAAAGTTATAATTTCCAAAGCATTAAATCCGGAATATGTTTCGGTTATTGAAACTTATACAAAAAATTTGAATACCGAAATCATAAAACTTGACATAGACGATAAAACCGGTGCGGTAAGTAAAGATACATTAAATAATATTATTGATGAAAACGTTGCCGCACTTGTTGTGCAGAGTCCGAACTTTTTCGGAAATATTGAAGATATGCAGACTTTGGCGGAAATAGCAAAATCCAAAAAAGCTTTGTTTATATCCGTTGTAAATCTTGTTTCTTTGGGATTGTTAAAAACTCCCGGAGAATACGGAGCCGATATTGCCGTCGGCGAGGGACAGCCTTTCGGAAACAGAATGTATATGGGCGGTTCAACGTTCGGTTTTATGGCCGTAAAAAAAGCTCTTGAATGGAAAATGCCGGGAAGAATTGTCGGACAGACTGTAGATAAAGACGGCAAAAGAGGTTTTGTTTTAACTCTTCAGTCCAGAGAACAGCATATCAGAAGAGAAAAAGCCACATCAAATATTTGTACCAATGCCGCTTTAAATTCTTTTGCGGCTTGTGTTTATGCGGCATATTTGGGCAAGTCCGGAATAAGAGAACTTGCCGAAGCAAATATCTCCAAAGCAAGGTATGCCTTTGATGTTATTACAAAGATAAAAGGTTTTGAGCCGCTTTTTAAAGACGGTGTATTCTTTAATGAATTTGTTTTAAAAACGGACAAAGATATTAAAAAAATAAATGAAGAGTTGTTGAAAGAAAATATTTTAGGTCCTGTTGATTTGTCGGGTTTTTCGTTTAATTGCGGCGGTAAATATAATAATTGTTTGATGTTTGCCGTTACGGAAAAAAGAACAAAGTCCGATATTGACAAACTGGCGGAAATTTTAACAAAAATATAGAGTGTAAAAATGAATAACAACAAAACTTTAAATGAAATAAAATCAAACAGAAACGAAGAAAAAACGGTGAAGTGCGATGTTGCTTTGAACATAAATATTGACGATAAATATATAAGAAAAACCGTGCCGAACATTCCCGATATTTCGGAAGGAACATTGCTGAGACATTATACGAACTTATCAAGAAAAAATTATGCTTTGAGCACGACGATGTATCCTCTGGGTTCGTGCACAATGAAACACAATCCTTTGGTCAATGAAAAAATTGCAAAGTTTGACGGTTTTTCCGAAGTTCATCCTTATCAAAGCGAAGAAACCATGCAGGGAAGTTTGGAAGTAATGTATGAACTGCAGGAAAGCTTGTCGGAAATTTCCGGTATGGATTATTTTACTCTTCAGCCTGCGGCAGGTGCACACGGCGAATATACCGGTCTTTTGATAATATCAAAATATTTTAAAAGCAGAAACGAAAAGAGAACAAAAATTATTGTTCCCGACTCGGCACACGGAACAAATCCCGCATCGGCAGCTCTTGCGGGCTTTGAAATAATTTCCGTTAAGTCCGACGAGCACGGAATAGTAAGCCCTGAAAATTTGAAACAGGTTTTAAGTTCCGATGTTGCAGCCATGATGATGACGGTTCCCAACACTTTGGGAGTGTTTGAAAAAAATATAAAAGAAATAACCGAACTTATGCACGATAACGGTTCTTTAATGTATTATGACGGAGCAAACTTAAATGCCGTTATGGGAATATTAAGACCGGCAGACATCGGCTTTGACGTTATGCACATAAACCTGCATAAAACTTTTTCCACACCTCACGGCGGCGGCGGTCCGGGTTCCGGTCCTGTCGGTGTAAAAGCATTTTTAAAAGAATTTCTGCCTTCGCCGTTTGTAGTAAAGGACGGTGAAAAATTTAAATTTCATTTTAACGATAAAGAAAAATCCGTCGGGCAAATGAAAGCTTTCTACGGAAATTTTCCCGTAATACTTAAGGCTTGTGCATACATAAAATCTTTGGGTGCAAACGGATTAAAAAAAGCATCCGAACAGGCGGTAGTCAACGCAAACTATATTCTTTCAAAATTAAAAGACAGAATTAAAATTCCTGCGGGAAATTTTTGTATGCACGAATTTGCTATGTCTTTAAAAGGTGCATTGGGCGGCGGCGTCCGAACGCTTGATGCTGCAAAAAGACTGCTTGATAACGGTTACTATGCTCCGACAATATATTTTCCTTTAATCGTTGAAGAAGCTATGATGATAGAACCGACAGAGACGGAATCCAAACAGACATTGGATGAGTTTATCGGTACTTTAATAAATATTTTTGAAGAATCAAAAACAAATCCGGATGTCGTTCACAATGCTCCGGTAAATACTTCTGTGAAGAGATTAAACGAAGTAGAGGCAGCCAGAAAGCCGAAACTCCGCTGGTAAATTTACGGTTAATAATCAATGGAAAAAATAAAAGTATTAATTTCACAACAGGAAATAGAAAAAAAAGTTTCCGAAACGGCCGAGAGAATAAACAGAGATTTTAAAGACAAAAAACTTTTTGTTATCTCAATACTTTCCGGGAGCGTTGTTTTCTGCAGCGATATAATAAGAAAATTGAATATAGATTTTGAACTGGATTTTATAAGAGTATCTTCATACAAAGGAAAGAATTCTTCCGGGGAAATAAAATTTATTGCCGATACAGCAATTGATATGAAAGGAAAAGATATTCTCATTATAGAAGATATTTGCGACAGCGGCAGGACGCTTTCTTATATAAAAGATTTGTTTATAAAAAGAAAAGCAAATAGCGTAAAAATCTGTGTGCTGATAAACAGAAATTCCGAAAAAATAAAAAATGTTGATATTGACTATATGGGTTTTAATATAGAAAAAGAATTTGTTATCGGTTACGGGCTTGACTGCGACGGAAAATACAGAGGATTGCCGTATATCGGAAAATTGGAGGATTAGAGGATTGGATGATTGGAAGATTGTAAATTTTAAATTGGTCAGAGGGTTTCATAATGGATATGAAAAAAAAGGATTCTTGGGGTGTTTTGTTTTGGGTTGCATTGATTGTTACTTTCTTTGTTTTCGCACATAATGCGAGTAAAAGAGTAAATATTGAAGAAATTCCTTACTCTGTTTTTAAACAAATGATAAAAACGGGTAATGTTATCAATGTTGTTATTGACGACGGAATTATTGAGGGCGAATTTATGAGAGACGGCGAATTGAAAAAATTTAAAACCGTTTCTTTAAAAGATCCCGGTCTTATTGAAGATATGCAAAACGGCAGCGTGCAGAGATTTTCCGGCAAACTGCATAACGGGTGGCTGGCTCCTTTGATTTTCAGCTGGGGGCCGATACTGCTTCTTATAGGTTTTTGGCTGTGGATGATGCACGGTTTCGGTGCCGGCGGAAAGGCTATGGGTTTCGGTAAAAGCGTTGCAAGACTTGCAGGGAAAAATAAAACCAAAATTACTTTTAAAGATGTTGCAGGCTGCGGCGAAGCCAAAGAAGAACTGCAGGAAATAATAGAATTTTTGAAAAATCCGGCGAAGTTTCAAAAGCTCGGCGGAAAAATTCCCAAAGGAGTTTTGTTATCAGGTGCTCCGGGAACGGGTAAAACTTTAATGGCAAAGGCCGTTGCGGGCGAAGCAGGGGTTCCGTTTTTTTCTTCCAGCGGTTCGGAATTTGTAGAGATGTTTGTCGGTGTGGGAGCTTCCAGAGTAAGAGACCTTTTTGACCAGGGAAGAAAGCATGCACCGTGTCTTTTGTTTATAGATGAAATTGATGCTGTCGGCAGACACAGAGGTACGGGGCTCGGCGGCGGACATGACGAAAGGGAGCAGACATTGAATCAGCTTCTTGTTGAAATGGACGGTTTTGATACAAAAGAGGGAGTTATCATAATAGCTGCGACCAACAGACCCGATGTATTGGATCCTGCTCTTTTAAGACCGGGAAGATTTGACAGGCAGGTGGTAGTTCCTCCTCCGGATTTAAACGACAGAGAAGAAATTTTAAAAGTTCATGTCAGAAATATAAAAATAGCTCCGGAAGTTGATTTAAAAGTTCTTGCAAGAAGAACTCCCGGTTTTGTCGGGGCTGATTTGGCTAACCTTGCAAACGAAGCCGCACTTCTTGCCGCAAGGAAAAATCAAACCGAAGTGAATATGAAAAATTTTGAAGAGGCCATAGACAGAATTATTGCAGGTCCTCAGAGAAAGTCCAGAATAATTTCGGATAAAGAAAGAAGCATTATTGCCTATCATGAGGCAGGACATACGGTAGTTGCAAAAGTTATTCCCAATATGGACCCGGTTCATAAAGTAACGATAATTTCCAGCGGAAGAGCTTTGGGGTATACGCTTCAGGTTCCATTGGAAGACAGATTTTTAACTTCCAAAACCGAAATAGAAGGACGGCTTGCCATTCTTATGGGCGGAAGAGCGGCCGAAGAATTGATATTTAACGAGATAACAACGGGAGCTTCCAACGATATTTTGAGAGCCACTCAGATTGCTACCAGAATGGTTACGGAATTCGGTATGAGCGATAAAGCCGGAACTCTGGCACTGGGTAAAGAAAATGAAGAAATTTTTCTCGGTATGGATATTTCCAAAAGTCCCAGACATTCCGATAAAACGTCGCAGATTATTGACGAAGAAATTAAAAATCTTGTTACAGGTGCCAAAGACAGAGCAAGAAAAATTCTTGAGGAAAACAGGGATAAGCTGGAATATCTGGTAAAAATGTTGATAGAGAGAGAAACTTTAACCGGCGACCAGATTGATACCATAATGAAAGGCGAGCAGCTGGAACCTAGGGAAAGGGAAAAATATGTATAACAAAGAAAAAGTAAGAGAAGCCGTAAAATTAATGTTGGAAGGGTTCGGAGAAGATTTGAACCGTGAGGGTATAAGAAGAACTCCAGAAAGAGTTGCGGAATTTTATGAAGAGATATTGTCGGGATACAATGAAGATATAGAAAATCTTATTCCCGTTCATTATCAAACGGAAGAACATGAAGAAATTGTTATTGTAAAAGATATTCCGGTATATTCTATGTGCGAACATCATCTTCTTCCTTTTTACGGAAAAGTGCACATTGCGTATCTTCCGAAAAAAGATAAAATAGCAGGTATTTCAAAGCTGGTCAGAGTGGTGGAAGCATTTTCCCACAGGCTGCAGCTGCAGGAAAGATTGTCAAAACAAATAGTAGATACTTTAATGAAAACCATTCAGCCTAACGGTGCTATGGTGGTAATAGAAGCCGAACATTTATGTATGACTATGCGAGGAGTCAAAAAGCCCGGTTCCAAAGTTATCACTTCGGCAATGAGGGGAATATTTTTGAAAGATGCCAGAACAAGAGCCGAGGCATTATCGTTACTGAAGCAGTGATAATAGGTTATGAGTTTATAAGATAAAAGACAAAAACTTTAAGTTAGAAAATAATAATCTGTTAATATTTTTAATTATATTCCGAAAATTATTTCTAAAACTCGGTGTGTGCGTATAAAACTTGCAAAAAATATAAAAAAATTATATACTTAAAAGATAATCTTTGCTTCCGCAGGGAGGCTGAGCCGTTGTAAAATAAAAATTAATGCAACGGAAATCCAAAAAGGGGGTTAGTAAATAATGAGTTACGAATGCACTTTCATTTGTTCTCCGGAATTAGATTCCGCAAAATTGGAAGACGTTTCCGCAAAAGTTTTAAAAATCATTGAAACTGCCGGCGGGACAATCAAAAATCTTCAGCAGCTGGGAAAGAAAAAACTTGCTTACAACATCAACAAGTTCCGCGAAGGGAACTATGTTTTTATTGATTTTGAAGCACCCGGTTCAACGGTTCTTTCTTTGGAAAATTTCTTCAGAGTTAATGATGATGTCATAAGATTTTTGACAATCAAGAAAGAAATTAAAAAGAAAAAAGCCGTTAAAAAACAGAGAGGTTCTTCTGCGGCGGAAGTTAAAGCAGAACAGTCTGCACAGGTAAAACCGGAAGCTCCGGTTGAAGCAAAAGCGGAAGTTAAAACTTCCGAAGTTAAAGCCGATGAAACTAAAACGGAGAAAGTAAATGAATCAGCCAATGTATCTGATACCGCAGCAAAATAGTGTTATATTAGTAGGAAGATTGACAAGAGATCCGGAACTTAAAAGAACTTCTACATCAAAGTCAATATGCAGATTTGATATAGCAATGAGTACCAGGATAAAAGACCAGGCTACGGGAGAATGGAAAGATTCCGAGCCTACTTATGTTCCCATAGTAGTTTGGGGCGATCAGGCCGACAGATGTGCCGACAGATTAAGAAAAGGTATGCCCGTGTATGTTGAGGGCAGATTGAAAAGCAGCAGCTGGCAGGCACAGGACGGAAGTAAAAGATCCAGACTTGAAGTAGTTGCTTCAAGAGTTCAATTTCTGGTAAGAATAGATCCGCAGGCACATGCAGCTTCTCCGGTTCAGCAGAATTCCGGAACGGTTGAAGGTCAGGAATATATTTCCGACAGTGTTGATGTTGCAGGCGAAGAAGAAGTTCCGTTTTAAAATTTTGGAGGAATAAAAAATGGCAATAGAGAAAAAAAATACACATCCTGCAGGCACAAGACCGGCAGGTAAATTCAGAAAAGGCATGATGAGAAGAAAAGTCTGCCGTTTCTGTACCGATAAAATAGAAATTGATTACAAAAATGTCAGCCTTTTAAGAACTTTTGTTACCGAAAGCGGTAAAATTCTTTCCGGAAATGTTACCGGCACATGTGCAAAACATCAGAGAGAGTTGTGCCAAGCCGTAAAAAGAGCAAGAATGTTGGCATTGCTGCCATTTTCTGTAAATTAATTTTCGGAGGAATTTAAATGAAAGTTATTTTAAGAACCGATATAACAAACGTAGGAAAACAAGGTGAAATAAAAGAAGTTGCTGCGGGTTTTGCAAGAAATTATTTGCTGCCCAAGAAACTTGTTATGGAAGCAACCGCCCAAAATATGAAAATTTGGGAAAGAGAAAAGACAAGGCTTGAAAAAGAAAGAGAAGAAATTATCAACAATGCAAAAGTTGTTGCCGAGAAAATTGAAAAAACAGAATTTTCTATTAAAGTTAAAGTCGGTGATAACGGAAAAATATTCGGTTCCGTTACAACCGCACATCTGGCAAAACTTTTTGCAGAGAAAGATTTTGTTATCAACAAGCACGATATTCTGCTGCCTGCACCGATAAAGGAAACAGGCAAAGTTTCCGTCAATGTAAGACTTCATCCCGAAGTTATTGCAAAGGTGGAAATTGATATTGTTGAAGAAAAAAGCAAATAAATTTTTTCTTAATTTTTCTGTTATAAATTTTGAAACGCAAAGCGAAAGGTATTATAAAAATACATTTAAACTTTGCGTTTCTTGATTTTTGTATATTTTTTAAGGAAATGCTGAGCTTAAGGAAACGCTGGTTAATTCCGAACGGAAACCGCCTTTGCTTATGTATAATTAATCAGATTAAAATTTTTTGTGATAATGTCGTTAAATATGTTATAATATAGAGGAAAGGCTGATTAATTCTGAACGGAAACATTGAGGCATATTTTGCCTCTAAATTCGTTGGAACTTCTTGAGATATGTTACCAACTATCCCTGCGAAATTCCTCCTCTTTATAGGCAAAATCTGCTTCGGGCTTTGCTCATTCAGAATTATTCAGCATTTCCTAAAAATATTCGGGAAACGCCGAATAATAAATATTTTTTTGTTCGCGGTAAATTTTTTCTGTAAGAGGAAACTAATGTTAAAATTTAATTTTGAAAATCGGTTGAAAACCATAATAAATGATTTTGCAAAAGCTAAAGGTATCAAAGAAGAAATTTCTTTTATGGTTGAAATTCCTCCTAAAAATATCAATGCGGATCTTGCATTAAATGCGGCAATGATTATGGCAAAAAAAATCAAAACCAACCCGCGTAACGTTGCAGCCGAATTAATAGAAATCATAACAAAAGAGTTTCCGGGTATTATAAAATCGGCGGAAATTGCCGGTGCAGGTTTTATCAACTTGCATTTTACTGATGAATATCTGCATAAAGAACTTAATAAAATTCTTGACAAGAAAGAAAAATATGCCGTTCAGGAAAATATTAATAAAGATAAAATTATGGTAGAGTTTGTTTCCGCCAACCCTACGGGGCCTTTGCATATAGGGCACGGAAGAGGTGCCGCAATTGGAGACAGTTTGGCAAGAATATTAAAACATTTGGGATACAATGTAGTAAAAGAATATTACCTTAACGATGTCGGCAACCAAATGAACGTTTTGGGTGAGTCTACAAAAACAAGATACAGACAATTAAAAGGTGAAGACATACCTTTTCTTGACGACGGATACAAAGGCGAATACATAAAAGATATTGCACAAGCCTTGATAAACGAGGGTAAAAAGTTTGAAGAAATAGACTTTAAAAAAGAATCCCATACAAGAATTTTAGAAACAATAAAAAAAGATTTGGAACAGTTTAAAGT
>CAJOOL010000213.1 GCA_905236115.1 uncultured Endomicrobiia bacterium | reverse complement strand
AGGCTAACCCCTCGGGTTCCTATTAGTCGTTGACGGCAAAGATGAGTTTTTATAACATAGATTCCCGATTAACGACTACAAAGTGCTTAGCACTTTTCGGGAATGACAGACTTTTCCAAAGAGCTCCTCAGCCATACCAAATCGCTTTGCGATTTGGTATACTGTTGCCGAGAAGATAACGATTCCGTTAAAATTTTTATCTTTTTCCAAGCTGTGCTATGCTTTGGCAATTTGCCAAAACAGCCCGCTCGGCTTTTATTTTTTTGTTTTAAACTCAAAATATCTTATGGTTTTATTATAGAACATTTTGGCTCTAAAGTCAAGGTTTTATTTTGTGTGTTTTTATTATGAACGGCGAAAAGAATTTCTTTTGCAAACAAATAAAAAAAATAATGGTTGAAAAAAATCTTACCCAGCAGGATTTGGCCGGTAAGCTGGGCGTTGCACAGACCGTCGTAAGCCGATGGGTGAGAGGTGCCAGAAACCCGAGCCTTGCTACGATAAAAAAGCTGGCTTTGATTTTTGATGTGCCTTTGGGATATTTCCTTGAAAATTACAAAGAAAACGAAAAAGATATAAATGAAAGATTGTTGCTGATGGAAGAAGAAAATTTAAAGATTAATAAAGAAATATTGAAAATATTGAAAGAAATGAGGCCGTCCGGGCCGGAAAAGACAGCGGAAGTTGAAAAGCTGAAGAGTTGAAAAATTATTTCCCTATGCAGAATTTGGAAAATACCGTATTGAGAATATCTTCCTTAGTATCTATCCCTAAAATTTCATTCAACAAATCCAAAATATTTTTTGTTTCAAACGAAACGATTTCGTCGCTGTCGGCTCTTTCGACAAGAGATAAAACTTTATATAAATTTTCTTTAACTTTCAATATAAGATTATACTGCCTTGCATTAAGCAGTACTTTGCCGGAATCATCCATATCTTTAAAATCAAACATTTCATAAATTTTATTCAGAATTGTTTCTACCGGTGTTTTTGCTACGGTGGAAAATTCGGCAAAATTTTGAACATCAAAAATATTTTTTAAATCCGGTAAAGAAAATTTTCGGGATAAATCATTTTTATTTAATAAGGCAATAACTTTATTTTCTTTTCCTTTTAACAGTTCGGTAATACGCAAGTCGTTATCGTCCAAAGGTACACTTAAATCCGTAACCCATAAAATTATATCGGCACTTTCAATAAGAAGTTTGCTTCGCTGCTGCCCGAGCTTTTCAACGGTATTACCGGCATGCTGTCTGATGCCTGCCGTATCTATGACGGTAAAAGAAATACCTTTAAATTCTATTTTTTCTTCTATCGTATCGGTTGTGGTGCCGGCAATATCGGTAACAATGGCACGATTATAACCGAGTATTGAGTTTAATATGGAAGATTTACCTGCGTTAGGCTTACCTATAACGGCTATTTTGATTCCGTCTACAACGTAACGAACCAAAGAGTAAGAAGAAATTAATTTTTCAACCGTATCCGTAATATTTTTAAGACGCGACAGCTTTTCTTGTCTTGAAAGAAAATCCATATCTTCTTCCGGATAATCCAAAGATACTTCCAGATACGCAAACAAATCGTTTAAATCTTCTTTTATTTTTTTTATCCGAAGCGATAATGCCCCCTGCAAAGAATTCAGTGCAAGCTCTGCAGATTCTGTATTGGACGAATTTATCAAATCATTTACGGCTTCAGCCTGCGACAAATCCAGCTTATTATTGATAAATGCACGGTACGTAAACTCGCCTTTTTGTGCAAGGCGTATGCCTTTGGAAAGCAAAAGTTCCATAATCTGCCGCACTATCAGCGGGCTTCCGTGGCAGGAAATTTCCACCGTATCTTCCCCCGTGTAAGTGTGCGGAGCCTGCATATAGTAAAGAATAACTTCGTCAAGTTTTTTTTGATTATTATAAATGTAGCCGTGCAGAACTTTTCTGTCGGAAAGAAGTATTTCTTTATGATTTTTTGTAAAAAAAACGGAAGATACCGTTTCTTTTGCAGCAGCACCGCTGATTCTGATAACCGACAAAGCCGCTTTCATACTGCCGGTGGCAAGTGCCGCTATGGTATCTTCCTGTTTAAATAAATTCATTTTTTAATTATTTGCTATAAGCCTTATGCCGACTTTTCTTTCTCTGCCCTCGCCCTCGGAAAAGCTCTCAAATTCACCGAATTTTTCAAGATAAGTATGTATAAACTTTCTGCTTCTTGAAGACATCGGGTCAAATCTGTAAACTTTTTTGGTT
The DNA here is from genome assembly GCA_905236115.1 of uncultured Endomicrobiia bacterium. Taxonomy (GTDB): domain Bacteria; phylum Elusimicrobiota; class Endomicrobiia; order Endomicrobiales; family Endomicrobiaceae; genus Ruminimicrobiellum. The sequence continues at coordinate 10,103 of CAJOOL010000213.1, read as the reverse complement.
CTTCTGACATAATCCATAGCCTTATTGACGGCAGCTTTTAATCTGTCGTGCTGTTTCTGTCTGTATCTTTCCGTATCAATATTTATTTTCACTCTGGTTTTGGGATTATTGTTGAGAATTAACTGAACGACATATTCCAAAGCATTTAAAGTTTGTCCTTTCTTGCCTATCAAAAGGCTTCCGCAGTCCGTGGAAAGGTCAAGATTTATTGTGTCGTCGTTACATATAACACCGACATTTTTTACGTTTATATTCATTAAAGAAACTATTTTTGAAACATTTTCCTTTGCACTTTTGCAGGCAAGAGCAAAATCAACATTTTTTAATCTTTCTTCTATTTCATTTGCCGACGATTCCGACGATTCTTCTATTCCGGCTTCTTTTTCTTCAGCTTCTTTATTTTCAAAATTTTTGTTTTCAATCGGTTCTTGTCTTTCGGAAGCGGAAAAATTTTTGTTAACGGTAAGAAGAACTTTTGCAGGTTTGGCACCCATAAGACCGAACAAGCCTTTGGTTCCCTCGTCCAAAACTTTTATTTCTACATCGTCTTTCGTACAGTTAAGCTGTTTTAAACCTATTGCTACGGCTTCCTCTATATTTTTTCCGGAAACTTCAAGTTCTTTAGCCATGTTTTCTCCTCAAAATTTAAATTCCAAATTATAAATTTCTGCTTTTTTTCAATACAAAAAACTGAACTATCATTGAAACTACGCTGTTGGTGAGCCAATATAATACCAAACCTGACGGGAACCCCCAAAACATCAGCGTAAAAATTATCGGCATTATATACATCATTTTTTTCTGTGCCGGGTCGGATGTTACCGTAGTCATTTTCTGCTGTAAGAACATTCCCAAACCCATGATAAGAGGCAAAAGATTAAATGATATTGAACCCATATAAAACAAGGAATCGCTTGCCGATAAATCTTTTACCCACAAAATCCAAGGAGCATATCTTAATTCATAAGCATTTCTTAACGTGGTAAACAACGCCCAGAAAATAGGCAGCTGACAAAGCAGAGGCAGACACCCGCCGAACGGATTAACTTTCTGCGTGCGGTATAAATTCATCATTTCTACCTGTAATCTTTTTGGATCGTTTTTATATCTTGTCTGTAAATCTTTTATCAAAGGCTGAACTTTCTTCATACCTGCCATAGCCTTGTAACTTTTTAAAGTCAGAGGAAGAACAAGTAGCTGTATCAATATCGTAAGAATTATTATCGCCCAGCCGTAATTGCCCGTCAAACCGTATATTGAAAAAAGGATTGATGTGGCAAGCCTGCCTAAAAAGCCGAAGAAACCGAAGTCAACGGTTTTTTCAAGGCCTGTGTCAAACGTTTTTAAATAAGAGTAAGATTTCGGACCGATATAAAACTTCAAAGAAAAATTTTGAATACTTTCGTTTTGATTTACCTTTGCAGACAACATCAAAATGGGAGCTGTTTTTTTGTTCTGCTTAATACAGCTGATATTATAAAAATTCAACGAATTATCCGGAATAAACGCCGCAAGAAAATACCTGTTGTCAACAGCAGTCCATTTGTAAAGTTGTGCGGGATTCTGTTCCGTTTTTATTTTTTCAAGTTTTGACGGTTTTGTGGAAGTATATCCCAGTATTCTTGTAACCGAAGTATTTTCTTTCAGCTCTTTATCGTCGGTGCCGAGCCCCGGCCCCCAGTCCAAATCTATATCGGGAAGTTTTACGCCGTCTTTTAATTTTTCCAGTTTTATATCCAAAGCATGCATATAATCCTGCGACAAATCAAAAGTTTTGGTTATTTTCCACTCGTCTTTAAAAGAATAAGAAAAAACTATTTTTGATTCAGTCTTTTCCGTTATTTCATACACCGAACCCGGAAAATTAGCCAAAACGGGAGATGCTTCCGGAAGAACAAGATTTACCGCTGCACCGTTTTTTTCTTTAACATACCAGCTTTTTACCGCCGCACCTTTATTGGATAAAACGGCTTTATATTTTTCCGTCTCAAGGACGATTTCTTCTTCTTTTATCTGCACGGCTGTTTGAGAATTCTGCGGCTGCAGTAAAGATGCATCGTTATTTACGGAATTATTTTGTGAAGAAAATTTTTGTGAAGAATTTAAAACCTGATCTTTTTGAACCTGCTGTTGAACACCCTGTGTCTGCTGCATAAAAAGCGGCTGTTCCTGTTTCGGCTGAAAAAACATATACCACACCAACAGAAACACTGTTGAAAACAGCACAAACATTATTGTATTTTTCTGCATAATTAACCACCGGAAAACTGCAACTTAATAGATTTATAGTTTATAATTTTTCTGGAACCGGATCTACTCCGCCATCATGAAACGGATGACACTTAAGCAATCTTTTTACCGTCAACAGACTGCCCTTAAAGGCTCCGAATCTTTTGATTGCTTCATAAGCATAAGCAGAACATGTGGGATAAAACCTGCATTGGGGATGGGTAAAACGTGAAAAAAATCTATATACTCTTATAAGAAAAAGCAAAATATGTTTCATAAATTTTATAACAATCTTAGTGTACTAGAGAGGGACTTCACCGTTATAAAAATTTGCGTTTTTCAGACATTGTAATATACTGCTTTTAAGTTTGTTAAACCCTGCCGTTACAATCTGAGGTTTCAATATAAAAATTATATCCACACCCGCTTTAAGATTATGCTTACCGGTTCTGAAAATTTCTCTTAATCTTCTCTTAGCTTTATTCCTGCAGACAGCTTTTCCCACTTTTTTGGAAGTTACAAGTCCCAGCCTTCTGATTTCATTATTGTCTTTTCTGTTAAAAACATAAATATTAATAAAAGCAGTCTTAAATTTTCTGCCTCTTCTTAAAACTCTGTTAAAATCCGCAGTGCCGTGTAATTTTTCTATATAACGAAAAGAAAAGCCTTTGCTGCTTACAAGCATTTTATTTATTACGCAGAAAGAACCGCTCTGCCTTTTCTTCTTCTGGCACTTAATACTTTTCTTCCGCCTGCAGTTGCCATTCTTGCTCTAAAGCCGATTTTCTTTTTTCTTCTTTCCGTATTTGGCTGAAAAGTTCTCTTTGTCATTTTTAAACCTCTTTCCTTATATTAAAAATAATTTTTTTATTATACCTAAAAAACAATGATATAGTCAAATTTTTATAAGCCGTTATGTTTTTCAAATGCAATTAAAGTATTGTTCAACAGCATAGTTATGGTCATAGGTCCGACACCGCCGGGAACGGGCGTAATATTTATATTCATATCTTTGACATCTTCAAAATCCACATCGCCGTAAAGTTTCCCGTCTTCGGCTCTGTTTATACCTACATCAATAACCGCCGCACCCTCTTTAAGAAAGTCTTTGGTTACGAACTTAGCTTTACCTATGGCGGCAATAACTATATCGGCTTGTCTTGTTATTTGTTTCAGATTTGCAGTTGCAGAATGTGTCATTGTGACGGTAGCATTGTTTGCAAGCATAAGCATTGACACAGGTTTGCCCACCAAATTGGAACGTCCTAAAACCACAACATTTTTACCCTTAATGGGAATATTGGAATATTTTAAAAGATACACCACACCCATAGGCGTGCAGGAAACAAGAAGCTTCTGCCTGATAATATCATCCCAGCTCTTTACAAGAGTAAGCATTCCCGCATTGTAAGGATGAAGACCGTCAACATCTTTATCCGGAGCGATAGAATTTATGCATTCGTCGGCTTTGCGGCCGTCCGGAAGAGGCAGCTGCAACAAAATGCCGTCCACTTCTTCGTTAGCATTAAGTTTATTTATCAGATCTATTATTTCTTGGTTAGTCGCCGAAGTAGGCAAAGGATTGTGAAAAGATTTTATTCCTATCTGTTCGCAGGCCTTTATTTTGGAAGATACATACACTTTACTGGCGGAATCTTCCCCCACAAGAATGGTTGCAAGCCCCGGAGCTCTGGAAACTCTTTTGGAAAGTTCCGAAACTCTTGTTTTTAAATTCTGTCTTACGGCTTGTGAAATCTCTTTTCCGTTTATTATTTTCATCGCAGACACCTATACCAATGAATAATCTATATACTTTCTGAAAAATTCCAAATTTTTACAGTACTCGTCAACAATTTTTGAACCGTATAAAATAAAAAAGAAGCCGTTGTCTACGCGGACAACTTCCCCTGTTAACAGAACCGTCTTGTTTAAAATTGTAAACTGAAGGTCAAATTTCTGGCCTATAGACAATATAACTTCGCTCTCTATGGCGAAACCGTTCTTGGATACATCCGTAAGAATGCACTCGCCCAAGACGGATTTAGTTTCCGTATCCAAAATATTTGTAGATAACGAGACGGCTTTTCTGGGAAAAGCTCTCTTTTCATCAACCATTTAATATAACCTCACATAGCTTCGGTCTTATTATAGCAAATTTTCACATTTTTTTCACATCATTCACATACAGAAGAAATGCTCGCCCCGAAGAGGAGTTGAACCTCCAACCTTATCCTTAGGACGGATCTGCTCTATCCGGTTGAGCTATCGGGGCAATAAAACCACAACAAATTCTGTCTATCTTTGCAATTATACCTTTTTTTTCATTTTATTACAATTTTTTTATAAAAACTCATAAATATGATATAATAAAACAGCTTGAAAAACTTGAGAAAAGAGGAAATATGGATAAAATAATAATTCACGGCGGGAAAAAATTATCCGGAACGATAAAAGTTTCCGGTTCCAAAAATTCCGCACTTCCGATACTGTTTGCAACGCTTCTTACCGACGACAATTGCGAAATACAAAATGTTCCCGTCCTTGCCGATATAAAAACCACCATTGACTTTTTAAACTTTATCGGTAAAAAAACCGAAATGAAAAAAAATACTGTAGTATGCGAAAAATCCGACAAATTAAATCACATTGCTCCTTATGATTTGGTCAGAAAAATGCGTGCAAGCGTTTTGGTTATGGGGCCGCTTCTTGCAAGACTGGGAAAAGTAAACGTTTCTTTACCCGGCGGATGTTCCATCGGTGCAAGACCAATAGATATACATTTGGATGCTTTCAAAAAAATGGGAGCAAATATTGAACTTAAAGCCGGCTACATCAATATCACCGCCGAAAACGGATTGAAAGGTGCTGACATTGAGTTCCGTTTTGCAAGCGTGGGAGCGACTGAAAATATTCTTTTGGCAAGTGTTTTGGCACGGGGAACCACCAGAATAATAAATGCCGCAAAAGAACCGGAAATATGTGATTTGGCCGATGTGCTGATAAAAATGGGAGCCAAAATTTCCGGTGCGGGAACAAAGATAATAACCGTAGAAGGCGTTAAAAAATTAAAAGGTTTCAAACATAAAGTCATTGCGGACAGAATTGAGGCAGCCACGTATATGATAGCGGCCTTAATGACCAAAGGTGAAGTTACGCTGACGGATGTCTGCCCGGAACATTTAAAAGCCGTAGCCGATAAACTTATTGAAGCAGGTGCCGATATGAAAATATCCGAAAACACCATAAAAATAAAAAGTGAAAAAGATTTAAAACCGATAAATATAAGAACGGAAATTTATCCCGGTTTTCCTACGGATGTGCAGGCACAATGGATGGCATTAATGTGCCTTGTAAAAGGAAATTCAATTGTTGAAGAAACGGTTTTTGAAAACAGATTTATGCACGTATGCGAGCTTCAAAGGCTCGGTGCCAATCTTAAAATAGAGGGCAGGCAGGTTTACATTCAAGGAGTTGAAGAATTATCGGGTGCTCCGGTAATGGTTTCGGATTTGCGTGCGGGGGCTGCTCTTGTTTTGGCGGGGCTTTGTGCCAAAGGCAAAACAGAAATTTCCAGAATTTATCACCTTGACAGAGGGTATGAAACGCTGGAAAAAAAGTTTGAAAGTCTCGGGGCGGATATAAAGAGGGTTGAGGGCTGAAGATGTTGAAAAAGAAAGGTTGAAGAGTTGAGAACGGCGGTTGAGAGCTGGAGGAGAGGTATAGAGGTATGGATGTATAGATGTATGGAAACGGCGAACGGCGGAAACGACAATGAGAGGATTGGAAGAAAAAGTAACATTATAACGGCAAATTATTGTGAAAATTCTGCAAAACGGCATAAAAAATTGGCTTAATAAAAAAAATTTTGCTAAAATTTTACGATTATTATTATACATACTGCGGTATATCACGGAGGATTTTGAAATATGAAAAAATTTTTGTCGGTTTTGTTGGTTTTAACTTTTATAACAAGCGGAGCTTATGCGGTAGATGTCATTCCAAAACTTTCCATCTGTCTGCCGGGAACATTCAGAAGCGATTATGAAGTTGATACTGCATTAAGCATAGGTGCAGAAGCAAGGCTTCATTTAAGCGATTATGTCGCCGTCGGGGCGGGTTTTGACTATCTTTTCAACAGAAGAATCGGCATGGGCAAAAAAGCAAGATATGAAAATTTCGGTGCCAATCAGCCTTACACCAGCAAACAATTTTCTTTTGTTCCAGTTTATGCAAGCTTCACTTTATTTCCTTTCGGAAGTTTCGGCGAATACGTTCCTTACTTAATGATTAACGGCGGTTACAATGTAATGTTTACGGTGGATAACGGAAAAGATTCTTCCGGCGGTCTGTATGCTGCGGCAGGTATCGGTTTTCAGCTTTATGAAAAATATATTATGGAACTTTATTTTTCAAGATACGAGGCAAAAGACAACGGCAACGATATAACGTATAAAGATATTTATTTTAAGGCCGGATACAGATTTTCGTTGTAAAGAAGATTGGAAGAAAAAAGTTTTTTAATAAATAACAAAAATTGTAAATCAATTTTTACAATAAATTTTTCAGCTTTTCAGCTATTCGGCTGTTCAGCTAAAGGATAAAAGGAAATATAAAATGGAATTAATTCAGACAAAAGAATGGAAAAACTTAGAGAAACATTATGAAAAAATGAAATCCGTTCATTTAAGAGATTTGTTTAAAGATAATGACAGATTTAACAAATACAACATCAGGCTTGAAAATTTGGGAATATTGTTTGACTACTCAAAAAATATTATAGACGAAGAGACGAAAAAACTTCTTCTTGATTTGGTTAAGGCAAGCGGTTTGAAAACATGGACGGAAAAAATATTTTCCGGAGAAAAAATCAATTGGACGGAAAAAAGAGCCGTTCTTCATTCCGCATTAAGAAATATGTCCGATAATCCCGTTTACGTTGACGGAAAAGACGTTATGCCCGAGATAAAAAAAGTGCTTGAAAAAATGAAGAACTTTACCGAAGATTTAAGAAGCGGAAAGTGGCTCGGCTCAACGGGTAAAAAAATAACCGATGTTGTAAATATCGGTATAGGCGGTTCCGATTTAGGTCCCAGAATGGTATGTGAAGCACTTAAATATTATGCCGACGGTCCGAGAGTTCATTTCGTATCAAATGTTGACGGTGCCGATATTTACGAAGTATTGAAAAAACTTAATCCTGAAACGTCATTATTCATAGTAGCTTCCAAAACTTTCACCACGCAGGAAACAATGACCAACGCAAACACCGCAAGAAAATGGCTGGTTGAAAAGCTCGGCGAAAACGCAATCAAAAATCATTTTGTTGCACTCTCCACAAACAAAGAAAAAGTTGCAGAGTTCGGCATAGATACAAACAATATGTTTGAGTTTTGGAATTTTGTCGGCGGAAGATATTCCTTGTGGTCGGCAATCGGCTTACCTATAGCGTGTTCTGTCGGTTTTGAAAAATTTAAAGAACTTTTAACCGGTGCTTATGAAATGGATGTTCATTTCAAAACCTCACCCGTTGAACAAAACATTCCCGTCATAATGGCTGTGCTCGGTGTATGGTATAATAATTTCTTTAACGCACAGAGTTATACAGTTCTTCCTTACAGTCAATATCTGCACAGATTTACGGCATTTTTGCAGCAGTCCGATATGGAAAGCAACGGCAAAACCATAGACAGAGACGGCAATAAAGTTAATTACCAGACGGGGCAGGTTCTCTGGGGTGAGCCGGGAACGAACGGACAGCATTCTTTTTATCAGCTGATACATCAGGGAACCAAATTAATTCCCTGCGATTTTATCGGTATAGTCAATCCTCCGGAAAGAATTTCCGACCATCACGAAAAACTTTTATCCAACTTTTTAGCTCAGCCTGAAGCACTGGCATTCGGTTTAACTGAAAAACAGGCTGTGGCAGCATTAAAGGCCGGCGGAGCATCTGAAGAAGACATCAAAATGCTTACCCCGCACAAAGTTTTTGACGGGAACAAACCGACCAACAGCATACTGCTTGACGAACTTACGCCGAAAACTTTAGGTGCATTGATTGCAATGTATGAACATAAAATTTTTGTTCAGGGAATAATTTGGCGTGTTAACAGTTATGACCAATGGGGAGTAGAGCTTGGCAAGAAACTGGCCAATGTAATTCTTCCGGAACTGAAACAGGAAAAAGAAAATGTTCATGATTGTTCTACAGCCGCTTTAATAAAACATTACAATAAAATAAAAAATAATAAATAAAAAAATGTTGAAATTGTGGTTTTTGTCGGTTATTGGTTGTTGTCGGCAGGAACCGTCGGTTGAAACACTTGTAACAAAATAAACAAACAAGGAGATGTAAAAATGGTTTTAAATTTTAAAGAAATTTATTCAAATTCGTGGGATGTTTTCAAAAAAAATTGGATAGAATATGTTGTTACGGCTTTTATAATGACTGTTCTTCTTTTTATTCCCTATATCGGCGGGCTTTTGCAGTTCCTTATGACGATTTTGGTAATAAATGCAGTTTTAAAATCCGTAAAAGGCGAAAGTATAAATTTTTCAAGTTTTTTCCAATTTAAAGATTTAACAAATCAAAAAGTTGCAGTAATCTTCATAATCATAAGTATATATACTTTGCTTATTCAATCTGCCGGGCAGTCGGTAGCGGCAGCATTGTTATCGCTTTTGGGATTTGTTTTTACTATTTTATTTTTCCCTCTGCTGTGTGTAATGCTGGATAAAGATTTTGACGTAAAAGAAACATTTTTATATTCCAGAAGATTAACTAAAGGTGCATTGGTTGATATTGTTCTGATAATGATAATTAATGCCGTTATCGGTGTTGTCGGCCTGTTGTTATTCTTCGTCGGTATTTTTGTTGCAATGCCTGTAATAACAATTTCCGTAGTATTAACTTATATGGCTCTTGACGGAAAGTCCGATGCTGTTGTAGACGTTAATGAAGTGAAATAAGTTATTTTTGACGGGCTTTCCTTAACGGCATTTTTGAGAATTTATTTATTTGTCGGTTTTATATTTTATATTGTCCGGCTTTATAATTATTGCGGTCTGCCGGGTTTTTAATTAAAAAACCCGGCAGACCGCTTTCGTTTCTGTTATTTAAAATTTTATATACTTAAAATTTTCCCTTACGGTTTTCTTTCCGCATCATTCAGAGCTTCCTCTATCAAGTCCACTTTTTTACTTAATTTTTCCATTAATTTATTTTGTTTTTCCATCATTTTTATAATCAATTTCAAATCATTATTTTTTATCTTTTCTTCTTCGCATTTTTCAAAATCGTTTTGGCTGTCGTCGGATAAATAACTTACGGGGATATTAAACGCTTTTGATATTTTTTCCAAAGTTTCCAATGTAGGGTTCTTTGATGTTCCGTTAATCCAGCGGCTTACCGCAGGATGTTTGCTGCCTATCTTCTGTGCAAACTGCTGCTGAGTCAAATTATTTTCAAACATAATTCTTTTTATCTTTTCGCCGAAATCCATTTACAATATCCGATAAAATAAAAAAATATTGACATCTTTGATATTTTATGTTATAATTTGTAACACAAAATCAAGATGCGAAATTTTTAATAAAAATAATAAAAGCAAAGCCGAGCGGGCTGTTTTTGGGCATACCGTCCAAAAGCATAGCACAGTTTGGTAAAAAAGATAATAACTTGCAAGGCTTTTATCTTCTCGGCGATTATACAAAATCGTTCTTTAAAAAGCAACAATTTACAGCGAAGCAAAAAATACATTATAGCCTGTCATTCCCGAAAAGTGCGGAGCACTTTGTAGTCGTTAATCGGGAATCTATGTTATAAAAACTCATCTTTGCCGTCAACGACTAATAGGAACCCGAGGGGTTAGCCT
>CAJOOL010000212.1 GCA_905236115.1 uncultured Endomicrobiia bacterium | reverse complement strand
TTCCCAAAGCCGTTCCGTAACCGGCACAAGCAAACGAACCGGCACTGCCGTGGGTCATAATTACGGAATCTTTCTTTAAAAGTCTTATGCCCAGCTCGCCCATCTGCACACCGGCTTCAAGATCTAAATCATAAATTTCCTTTGCGGCATCTTTGAGCTTTAAAATAAAATTTTCGGGATTTAAATTTAATGTGCTTTCCACTACGGCAAGCATTTTATCGCAGGCTCTTTTTAAATTAATTGAACCATGCCCGGCATTGATAAGTTCCGTAATGGCTTTCTTTATAAAACTGCTTTTCAGTATAGGTGAAAGTGTGGAAGCCTTTATTCCTGCAAGCAGAACGCCGTAAGCACCGCACACACCGAAAACGGAAGCTCCGTAAACCGTTCCGTTTTCCAAAGCATTTATAACATCATTATAAGTTTTACACTTTTTATATGCAACCTTATTGGGCAGAGCAGTTTGATCCAACAGAAATAACGTATCTTTATCCCAATATAGTGTTTCCGGTAATTTTTTATCCATAGATATACTCTTTAAATTATTTTATTATTTTATTTTACAAAAAAATTTATCAGGGAATAGTATCCAAAACTTCATCCAATTCTTCTTCCGTTCTGCCGGTAATTTCTATGGTCTTTTCTCTTCCTCTTTCGCCTTTTCTTAACAAAATATTGGATCTGTTTACATCAAAAAAATCCGATAAGTAATCGCATAATTCTTCGTTAGCTTTTCCTTCAACGGCAGGTGCGGCAATCTTAACTCTCAAAATGGAACCTATCCTGCTGACAACCTCGTTTCTTTTGGAATTAGGAATTACTCTTACTTTAATAATCATTTTTAAAACCTCCTTTAAAAAATAATTATAATAATATTAAAGTTTTTTTAAAGTTCTTCGGCTCTTTTTTCAGCTTTTTCTACTGCATTAAAAATAATATCCGAAAAATCACTATTTAAAAACACTTCCATAGCTTTCTGCGTTGTTCCGCCGGGCGAAGTAACATTCTTTCTTAAAGTAACATCTTCCAATCCGCTTTCTATAAGCATTTTTCCGGAACCGTATATGGTCTGATAAACCAAATCTCTTGCGATATCTTCATCAAGTCCCAACTTTTCCGCAGCTTTTCTTAAAACTTCCGAAAAATAAAATACGTAAGCAGGCCCGGAACCCGAAATAGCCGTTATCGCATTAATCAATTTTTCTTCAACTTTTACCACTCTTCCTATGACGGAAAAAAGATCGGCAATATCGCTGACAACTTCTTTTGATGCATTTTTCCCGCCGCATACTGCTATGGCACCTTTACCTACCAATGCCGGGGTATTTGGCATTACTCTAACTATAACGGCTTTTTTGGAAGTATTTTCTTCCACAAATTCCGTAGTAATGCCTGCAGCTATGGTTACGATAATTTTGGCTTTTGCAATTTCTTTTGAATATTCATCCAAAACGGACTTAAACTGCTGAGGCTTTATGGCAAGAAAAACAACATCGGCATCTTTTAATGCATCAAACTTATTCTGCTCTACTGTTACCGCATATTTTTGCGATATAACCTGTAATCTTTCGGCTGAAATATCGTTGCAGACTATATTTGATCTTTTTACTATATCGTATTTTACAAAACCGGATATTATAGCCTCGGCCATATTCCCCGAACCGATAAAAACAATCTTTTTATCATAAAATTTTTTACTTATCATAATTTCTCTCCCCGAATACGGCAGTTCCTATTCTTACCATATTCGCACCCTCTTGTATTGCAACTTCAAAATCGCCCGACATACCCATAGACAAAATTTTAAAATTGCCGTCGTTTTTTATTTTTTGCATATTTTCAAATATTTTGTAAGCCTTTTTAAAGTAAGGCCTTACCTGCTGTTTATCTTCAAAATACGGAGCTATTGTCATAAGCCCGTTAATTGAAATATTTTGACAGTTTTGACGGCAGTAATCATATATTTTTAAAACCGCTTCTTCGCTTGCACCGAATTTACTTTCTTCAAAAGAAACTTTCAATTCTATCAAACAGTTCTGAATTTTTCCGGCTTCGCCTGCATGTCTATTGATATCCTTAGCCAAGTTTATACTATCCAAAGACTGAATCAAATCAAAATTCAAAACCGCTTTTTTAGCTTTATTAGACTGCAAATGTCCGATAAAATGTTTATTGATATTTTTCAAGCTGTCGGAAAGGATTTCAAATTTCGGCAATGCTTCCTGTATTTTGCTTTCCGCTATATCGGTGACATAAGACAAAGCCTCTTTTACGCAGTCGGCCGAAAAAGTTTTCGTAACAGCAATCAGCTTTACATCCGTGCCGTTTGCTGCTTTTAATATTCTTTCTTTTATATCAATAATATTACGGGCTATAGTACTCACAATCTATATTATTATATCAAATTTTTAAATTTTTGGGAAGAGCAAAAAATCGCAAAGCGATTTTTTGGCTGAGAAGCTGACAACGGTAGTTGATAAGCTGAGAGAGCTGAGAAGCTGAGAAGTTTGATACGGCAACGGCGGAAAAACTATTTTTTATTTAAGAAAACGCCGATTAATTCTGAATGAGCATTTCCTAAACTCAAACGGCATTTTTTTCTTTTTCCTTAATTACATTTAAGTAACCTTTGGCAAAATAAAGAGCCTGCTTTTTATCTTTTACTTTTCCGTCTTCCTGAAGTGTATCAATATATCTTAAAAGTTCCCCTATAATCTTACCGGGCTTGAGCTTAAATGCTTTCATCAAATCATATCCGTCTATAATTTTCTCTTTCGGTTTTTGATTAATAAATTCAAAATAGTTAAATATCATATCGGCAACGGTCTTTTCCTGACGCTTTAAAACAGCATTTGGATATACTTTTATTTTTAAAGTTCTGTAGGAATGCCAATCCGCCATTGCCAGCATTAAAATATCAGGAGTATTTTCTTTCAAGTCTCGGAAAAGTCTGTGTTGTGCTTTTACCGTAACAACGGGGACTTTGGTTAAATTGGAAGGTCGCATGTGTTCCTGTATGGTCTTTTTAACAATCATTCTTTCTTTTTTGCTTACGGCAAGTTTTTGAAGAATCTGCACAGCTTTTTTGGCACCAAGTTCTTCATGTCCGAAAAATCTCATTTTTCTGCCGACTTTTTGAGCACATTCGGGCTTGGCACAGTCGTGAAAAAGTGCGGAAAATTTTAATAAACTTTTCCTTGTAATATCATCGGGAAATTTTTCTTCAAAATGTTTATTAAGAAAATCTTTTGATTTTGAAAAATACCTATCCCGTTTGGCAAGAATTTTTTCAACAGCTTCATAAGTTTGAAAACAATGCTGAAACAAACCTTTGGGATGATAATAAAAATTTTTTGCCGAATGCTTCATAACGGTTATCACGGGAAACAGTTGTTCCAAAATACCCGTATCGTCCATAACGGAAAGATAGAAAGAAGAATTATCGTTTTCCAGTATTCTGAAAAATTCAACTCTTATTCTTTCAGGAGCAATTTCTGACAAAGAAGAAACGCTTTTTTTAATAAGTTTCAAAGTTTCTTTTTCTACATTAAATTTATATTCGCATGCAATTCTGAAAGCCCTAAGAATTCTTAAAGGATCGTCTTTAAAAGTATCTTTTGAAACGGCTTTTATTTTTTTGTTTTTTAAGTCCTTTAAGCCTTGAAAGTTATCAATTAAATTATTTTTTATTCTTTGAAAATTTTTAATATTCAGTGCAAACGCATTGACGGTAAAATCTCTTTTTTGCAAATCCTGCTCAATGTTTTCTCCCTGCATAAGAGAAATATCAATGAATTTCAAATGAGGATTATTAAATAAAATCACTCTGTAAGTCTGAGTATCTTCGTGAAGAATAACGGACTTGCCGTTGAATTTTTCGGCAATAAGTTTGGAAAATTTTTTGGCATCTTTTGACACCGCCAAATCCATATCAAAAGATGTTTTTTTCAGCAATAAGTCACGCAAGTATCCGCCGACAAGAAAAACTTCGTTATTTAATTGTTCGGAAATGTTTATAATTTGATTTATAATATTCTGCATTTTATTCTTCCAATCTTCCGTAATCATTACTGAACTGCGAGATCCCCGACAAAGACACTCGGGGATGACAGGCTAACGGCAATTTACAATGTATAATGTACAATGAACGACAACGACTAACGGCAATATATAATAAACTGCAACAACTGTAAACGGCAAGACTGCTTCAAATTTTCTAATCTTCCAGCCTTCTGAATATGTCAGTTTTTAAGGAACAAACTCTGTCAAGAAAAACAAAACCGTCCAAATGGTCTATCTCGTGTTGAATGACAATAGATTCAAATCCGTGCGTTTTTAATATCTGTTCTTTTCCGTCAATATCGGTATATATTACTTCTATTTTATTTTTTCTGACGACGTTTCCCGTAAAGTCCGGCACGCTGAGACAGCCCTCTCTGGACTTAAGTTTACCCGACGAATAAGTTATCTCCGGATTTATCATAACAAGAAACCCGTTGTTATGGTGAGGTTTCGGATTTAAAGAAACGTCAGCCAAAACAATCCTTACAAGCACTCCCACTTGCACCGCCGCAATGCCGACACAGTGAGAAGAAGAAAGCATAATTTCACGCATACCGGATATGAGCTCTCTAACGTCTTTATTTATCTCTTTAACCGGCAAACTTTTTTGCTTAAGTATGGGATTGGGTATAGTAATAATATTTAACTGCGGCATATTTTAAATTGAATCCGTATCGGCTTGATTTACGAAAATTTCTACATTTAACTCCTGTGCCAAATGCTGTAAATAATGTTTAAATTCTTCAATATTCAAACTTTTCGGAACGACAACTTCCAAAAGCATAATATAAACTTTACCGTTTTTTGCTTTACCGGAAATTTTGGTCTGGACATCGGTAATATTAATTTTATTGTCCGCCAAATATTTACTGATATTATAAACTATTCCGGATTTATCGGCACCGTAAACGGCAATAACATAATCACCGCAAATTTTTTTATCTTTTCCGGAATTGTCAACTTCATTTACCGAAACAGCCAAATCAAGATTTTTTAAAGAAGATTTTAACTTTGATTTAATTTTTGCCATATCGGAATTTTCAGGGCAGGAAAGAAGAAGAATAACGGCAAACTGTCCGCCCAAAAGCGTCATTGTGGAATCTTCAATATTACAGCCGAGTTCAAAAAGAACTTTTGATACGGAACATACAATTCCTGTTCTGTCTTTTCCTATTGCCGATAAAGATAAAATGTTATTCATTTTCCGCCTCCGGTAAAAATGTCCCCTGTTCAGACACGCTGAAACCTGTGTGTATTTATGTGGCAAATTGCCATTGCCAGAGCATCCGCCGCATCGTCGGGTTTGGGAATTTCTTTAAGACCGAGCATAGTTTTAACCATATGCTGCATTTGATGTTTATCGGCAAGCCCGTAACCCGTCAATGCCATTTTAATCGTTCTGGGATTATACTCAAACAAAGGAAGGTCTTTGGTTACCACGGCCGAGATTAAAGCACCTCTGGCCTGCCCGATTGTTGCTATGACTTTGGAACCTTTTAAAAAAAAGATTTCTTCCATAGCAACAACTTCGGGCTTATATCTGTCTACAATTTTTTGCGTTTCGGTAAAAATAAATTTCAGCCTGTCGGCCAAAGTATCTTTGGGGTAGGTCTGCATACAGCCGTAAGCCATACATGCAAGCCTGTCGGTTTTACC
>CAJOOL010000211.1 GCA_905236115.1 uncultured Endomicrobiia bacterium | reverse complement strand
TTCGTTATTTAAATCTTTTGCGGACATCATTTTTGCAATATTTACGGGAATTTCCAAAGGAAGAGGTTTATAATCCGGCGGAACTTTATAAGGCGGATGCGTCTGTGTGGTAACGGCAAAAATAAATTTCGGTTCTTTTATATTTTCGTCAAATAACTGTTTTTTTGTAAGTTCAAAAAGTTTATCGTCGTTAATTCCCCATGAATGCCTGTCTTTGGATTCCACAGAAACATTCCCCTCGCCTAAAATCTCGTCAAAACCTTGAGCTTTAAAGAACCCTTCCAAGTCTCTCCATGTCATACTGCCGCCGTATAATGCCGAGGAATGATAACCCGCCTTTTTATAA
Organism: uncultured Endomicrobiia bacterium; assembly: GCA_905236115.1. GTDB lineage: Bacteria > Elusimicrobiota > Endomicrobiia > Endomicrobiales > Endomicrobiaceae > Ruminimicrobiellum. Next base: position 1,773 of record CAJOOL010000211.1, on the reverse strand, counting down.
GGCACAACCATGGAACTTGAAAATTGTTTGAAAGCGTCTTTGCTCTGTGTAATTTGGTCAACAAAAGGCCTTTGAGGAATATTTAACGTAATTGACTCTATAGCATGTATCGTGATAAATCCCGAAGCAAGAAAATTATGAAAAACAATATCCTTATCAAAATGCTGTTTCAATTCCCCCAAAACATTAAAATTACCGCTGTTGTTTAAAACAGGAACTTCGCCGAAACCCTCCATAACGATAAGAACGACATTGGGTTTATTTTTCTCAAGATTTTTGTTTTCTTTTGTGGTTTTGGTATAAATATTGTGCAGGGATGAAGCATTTTTATATGCGGGAAGAATTTTTAAATCGTCCAAAATTTTGGAACCGTCGTATTTTAAACTTTCTTTCAAATCAATACTGTTATTTAAATTTTTTATTTTAAGATAAACCGTATCGGCCAAAGGATGAATAGGATTTATGCAAAGTTTATTTATAAACCTGTCGGGCGAAATCTGCGAATAGAAAATACCCAAAGGAAACATTGAAAAAGAACCTCTTGCCGCAAGAAAATTTAAAGCCATAATGAAAAGCATCATAAAAAACTTTGTGGACTTTTTCCAATAAAGCGTATTTATAATTCTTTCGTTATACTTTAATTCTTTACATGTAAAGGAAACGAACTTTATTATAAAATAAGACAAAAAAATAAAAATTACAAAAAGAATATAAACTCTGTAATCGGAAAGAATGGTTTTTATGAGTGCTGTCGTATCGTCTTCAAAAAATCCGAAAATCATTAAGTTGTAATGGTCTTTAAAATAAGAGAAAAAGCCCAAATCTATAAAGAACAAAAGGAATATCAGAGGGAAAATCAAAGAATAATAATATTTAATAAAAGATACAATAGCTTTAAAAACAAAATCACTTTGTAAAAGCATTGATATAAAAAACAAAAGTGTTATGGGAGCATTAACGTAAGCGACGACGGATAAATCAAAGCGGAAACCCATTAAAAAAGCTTTAAATATATATGCTTTAAACGCCTGTGCGGTTGAAAAATCTGCAAACAGCATAAAAAATGCCGCTCTGTAAACCGTCATAACGGCAAGTATGAAAAGATTTACGGGAATAAGCATTAAAAGGCTGTTAAGTATTAAATTAAAATTAAAACGCTCTTCCATAACATATATTATAGCATAAAAGGGAAAAAATCTCAAAGCGATTTTTAGCTGAGAAGCTGAGAAAGCTGAGAAAGTTGAGGAGCTGAGAGAGCTGAAAAGTTTGAACGACAAAGACAGTTGAAAGGTTGAAGAGTTGAATGGTTGAATAAACGGCAATTTAGAATTTATAATTGAATTTTTTTAATTTTTATTCTTGTTATTTTTCTGTATCAATTAGGCAATATAGCAAACGACAAAAATAATTTTAATATAAAATAATATTTTTAAAGTTAAAAAAATTGGTTTATTATAATTTTTGTCGTTTACTATAATATCACTGAAATTGCGTTTTTTAGGTATATTTTTTGCTTAAAATACAATATTTACTCATAAAAAACGTATAATTTTATAAAAAAATTAGATATATAAATAGGTATACAAAAAAACAAAGTATTTTCAATTAATTTACACATAAATTTGTTGTCATTTATTAAAATCTTGTTGTCTATATACCTAAAAATCTTAATTTCAGTGATAATATATTGATTTCTATAGTAAACGACTAAAGATTTTTAATATAAAATAATGATTTTAAAACTAAAATTCTATTTTATTATGATTTTATTTT
>CAJOOL010000210.1 GCA_905236115.1 uncultured Endomicrobiia bacterium | reverse complement strand
AGTATCATCAAGTTGTGCCATTGCACCGATAAGCCCCACATCCAAACAATAAAGCTTAAAAGAAGAAAAATCCAAATAAGCACTTAATGGAATATTACCTTTATTTACTCTGTCAATTTTATAGCATAATCCGCAGTCAATAAGCCACTGAATAGCAATTTCAAAATCTTTTGCTCTTGCTCCTTTTTTCAGCACACCGTAAATAAATTTTTTATTTTCTTTTGCAAGCTGTGCGATTATCCCGTTCCACACCATATTTATTCTTGGCACAATATCGTATGGAGCGTGTTTAGAAAAGTCTTGCGAGTAATCGGAAAGTAATTCAAGTTGAACTTCTCTTACGGAATTTAAATTTTTTGTATTGATATATTTTAAAACTGCGGCAGGCATACCGCCAATGAAATAATACAGTTTTAATAATTCAATATATTTACTTTTGAAAGCACTAATCATTTGAAAATCATTTTTTTCCAGTAAATTTATAAAATCTTTTTTATCCAAAGCATCTAAAAATTCTATAAAAGACATCGGATAAAGTGTCATACTGTCCACTTTCCCTACGGGAAAAGATGTTCCTTGATGTAAAGCTATTCCCAGCAGAGAGCCGGCAGCAACCACACAATATTTTTCTTTTCTGTTTTCCTGTTCTTCCGCAAAATATTTTAAAGACAGTAATGCTCTCGGAACATTTTGAATTTCGTCCAGAATAATTAAAGTTTTTTCAGGTTCTATTTTTACTCCGCTTTTCATAGATAAGCCTGAAACTATCCTTTCAACGGAAAAATCCCCGTCAAACAGATACTTCAATTCGTTATTTTTATCATCATCAAAATTTATATAAGCAACATTTTTAAAATATTGTTTGCCGAATTCTTTCATTAGCCAAGTTTTACCGACCTGCCTTGCACCTTTTATTATCATGGGAAGTTTATCAGGATTATTTTTCCAGCTGATAAGTGTGTTTATTGCATTTCTATACATTTATAAAATCCTTATATTTTTTTATTTTTTTGTTATATTTTATGCGTTTCTTTACAAAAAGTCAAGCGAAAAAATGTGTTTTGTAACAAAAAGTCGTCCAAGAAAATGTACAGAAAACGCTATAGGCAAAAAAGGACACACTCTTGTCAAAGCAAGAAGAAACACGGTTGTTGCGTGTTGTTTTTGTCATTAATTATTTGGTAGAATATCGTAAGGTAATTTTTATGGAAAAATGCAGGAAAATTTTTAAAATATTTTCTACAGAAAATGCCGAATAATTATGAACCGGCAAAAATTTATAACAAATTTCGCCTTTTTATAATTCGGTATTTTCTAAAAGGATTACAAAATGCAAGAAAAAATAATTGACAAACTTTCGGAATTAAAGAAAAAAAGAAATGCCGTAATTTTGGTTCATAATTATCAAAGAAAAGAACTTCAGGATATTGCGGATTTTACGGGTGATTCTTTGGAGCTGAGCAGAAAAGCCGCAAACACAAATGCCGATGTGATAGTGTTTTGCGGTGTGCATTTTATGGCGGAAACGGCCTCAATTTTATGCCCCGGTAAAAAAGTTCTTCTTCCCGATTTGCAGTCCGGCTGTCCTATGGCGGATATGATAACTGCCGAACAACTGATAAATTTTAAAAAAGAAAATCCCGGCGCGACTGTGGTAACATATATTAATTCTTCCGCAGCCGTAAAAGCCGAAACGGACATCTGCTGCACATCGTCAAATGCAGTCAACGTTGTTAAGTCCGTTAAAAACGATAAAATAATTTTCTGCCCGGACAGAAATTTAGGTTCTTATGTTCAGAAAGTATTGAACAAAAAACTTATTTTGTGGAACGGTTTCTGCCCCACGCACATGAAGATGCTGCCGGAATATGTTATAGAACAGAAGAAAAAACATCCAGACGCTTTGTTTTTGGTTCATCCGGAATGCTGTTACGAAACTGCGGCACTTGCCGACGAAGTTTTATCTACGACGGGAATTTTAAATTATGTTGCAAAAAGTTATCATAACGAATTTATTATCGGAACGGAAAACGAAATTACATTTAAACTTCAAAGAACTTATCCCGATAAAAAATTTTACACGGTTACAGATTTGGCTGTTTGTCCGAATATGAAAAAGAATACTTTACAAAAAGTTGCCGACGTTCTTGAAAATATGACCAATGAGGTGAAAGTCCCGAAAGATATTGCCGAAAAAGCCCGTCTGCCGATAGAAAGAATGCTGAAAATTTCTTAATAAAAGTTCTGATAAAATTATAAAAATCAGCATTTCCAAAATTCTTCATAATTTTTGATAAAAATTTCACTAAAGGAAACGCTGATTAATT
>CAJOOL010000209.1 GCA_905236115.1 uncultured Endomicrobiia bacterium | reverse complement strand
GAGTTTCTTTATTTCCTCGCGAAAATCAATTCCGTCGGGAACAGGCATATCCAAATGCCCGTTTTTCAATGTCAGTTCCATAGTTTTTATAAATTTTTAAAGTGAAATTTCTTTTGTGCAAAAATACGGTTTTATTTCCATATTTTTTGTATTAATTCAGACAATAATCTATGTCTTTCTTCCAATTCCTGAGGTCCAAAAATATTCATAGGATGAAAATTAAGTTTTTCGGCAAATATCCACTTGGTAAAATCAAGTTTCGATTTATAACTATCTTCCCGAAGTGTCTCATTCCAATACAAAGTATTAGAATAAGTTTTCAATTTGTTTTCATACGTTTCGTTGCTTGACGATATATTATCAGAACCTTTCATCAGCAGTAATCCGCCTAACCTGTTTCTTTCACTTCTGAAACGTTCTTCATCATTATTAAAAAGACCGTAATTTTCAACATTTTCTGCAAGAATATGTTCAATATGAAAACCGTTAGCAGCACCTCTGTTAATTACAAGATTATAAAGATTTTGCTTCATATTCATATTTGTATTATCTGCAATATATTGCTCCACACGAGCCAATACATAACGCAAAAAACGTTTATCAAGGTCAATTCCTACGTTTTTAAACAGACTATAATTCCAAACATCTTTCATTTCTGTATTTCCGTGTGCCGTTTGAAGTACGGACAAAAGAACTTCGTCGAAGATATTGCGTATTTCTGATAATTGGCAATTTCTGAGTCTTACGGAAATATCATACACTTTTGAAGCAAATAAATTGCTGTCATAACTACGCTGTAACTGCAAAAGACAAAACAATCTGTCAACTTCGTATGAAATTTGTTTAATTTTTTCATCTTCCTGAGAATCTTTAACGCAACACGCACTTAAAATCAATTGAAATTGAGTATCCATTTGTGTTAAACCATTGTAATACAGGTAAATATAATCTTTATTTAGATTCTCGCGCAATTTCCTGATTTTGAAATATAAATTCGCATAATACTCAAAGTCATTCAATAAAAAATGCTTGACATTCTTTTCGTTATGATCTAATCCCAAAGTATTTATACTCATTATAGTGCGGTGATAATCATTATCAAATTTCCTGCCTTCCGCTCTTGTATCTGCAAATTTTGCTTTGAGATAATACGTAAAGAATCGGTCTATTTCATCTTCATAAACGGAATTTATATCATTGACGATATTATCCCACAAATCATTGAGTTTAAGTGTGTCAAGTTCTGTTTTTTGAATTTGTCCCAACAATTTTCCCTTTAAAATTTCGTATGGTTTTAAACGGACACCACGGTCGTTAATAACTTCAAAAACCATCGGAACATCTGTTTGTTCTATGTCAAGACGGATTAGCACTAATCTTTTTAAAAAATAGAAAACAAAAGTGTCAAACCTTTTCAAATCGGTGTCAGGTAATTCTCTATCAATCCAATTTGAAATGATTTTGTAATTCTCTACAAGATTTTTAGATGTTATGGTGTTATCCGATGGCTTTTCTATTATACCGTTTTTATAAATTGTTTCAAGAGTATCTAAACTGCCTTCATGATTCATCCAAAAATTCTGTTTATAACCTGAACAACCTGCAATTTTGTTATTAATCCATGCACTAAGTTGGGAATTTAATGTTATGGATTTATGTCGTAACTTAATTAGAATCAATGATAAAGTAGTTAATCTTTGTTGTCCGTCAACCACATAATCCTTACCTAAAACTTTATTGGTAACAAAAGTATTAAGATAATACCAACTATAATTATCAATAAGTTTATCAATTTCAATGTCGGAATTTTTGTATCGGTTATACTCGTCATTGAATTTATAAAAAATATCGTCCAACAGTTTTTTTACGGGTTCTTCATTCCATTTATATTGGCGTTGATAAAAGTCGATATAGTATGTTGTTGTCCCGAAAAGTTGGTCAATATTTTGATTATCAGGTTTTACGTCCATTTTTATCAAGATTATGTTTTTTTATGCGGACAAAATTATAAAAAAAATAGAATTATTTTGTAGGTTTTACGAATTTTTATGTATTTTTGCCGCAGTGTTCTACGGAATACAAAAATATTTTATTGCTCATCTTTCTCTCTCGAATCACCACCTCGGAATAGAAAACGAGCAAACAAACCAAATACGCAGGAGTTGTGCTTTTTGCGCAGACTTCTCATAGCGTATTTGGGGCTTGTGGTGAGCCTGAGAGAGAATATGGTGAGGCTGCGCTATTTTTTTGTTAAAAAATAGTCTTGTCTTATCTTAAATTTGAATTGTTTAACTAAAAATTATAGTAAGACATGGAAAATAAATATTCTTTTGAAGACTTCGATGAAGCTAAAATTGACACAAAAGAGGAAATTTTGGCGTTTGTAAGGAAGTGTCAAGACTTTGCCTCAAATGATAGTGATTTTGTAAAGTCCGAGCCTTATTACACTATTATGTTAAATAAATTTTATTCCATTATTGATGCATTGGCAACATCTATGGAAAATTTACGTAATGATTTTGAAAAACACGGTACTAGTGATAAAGTCAATAATTTACGAACAAGTGCTGACGATATATTAAAAACAGCCGTTGATGTATTGCTGATACTTGATATTTTGCCTAATGAGTTTACAACTAAGAATGAATGTATATCGGAAATAAAAAATGCAGTTTCTGTATGGGCAAGATTTGCAGTTACAGCTAAAAAACTTGTTTCCGTAGAAAACATTCAAACCGATATATATTATACGGACAAATTTTTAGGATTAGTATCAAGTTCTAACGAAAATGTAATTCGGAACGCCTATGAACAACAAATAGAATTGGATAATGATTGTTTTAAAGCCGTATACAATAATCATATTGCTCACGGTAAATTTAAATTGGCAAAATTAATTACCGACGTATTCACACATCAGCCTATAACACAAATAGATAAAAGGTATGATACGAGACAAACAACTGTAGATTTAATTGATAGGCAAAATTTGCTTTTGTTCATACCGGCTTTTGCTGCTCCATTTATTGGCTTTTTCTTATATGGAAAATTGGCAATGGTATTTTGTGTATTATTGGTTGGTGTAATTCAAGTATTGTTCATTTGGCCTTTTTTACGAAAAACCATAAAAAAAACAATTTCTGTTTCCAAAATGAATAAATTTGCTGAATCAGAAAAAGGTGTAGATATAACAATAAGGTTTTTGAGTGTAATATTAGGACTCTTAAATATTTTTCCGTTTTTGGCATCAAGTACTGCATTTATGCAAGCAATTCATGGAGAATCGTTCAAAGCGTATGAAGGTGGAACATTTGTTTCACTTTTAACACTTATCATAATGGGAGTATGGTTTTTTAATGCCTACGCAATGCCAAAACCTGAAATAATAGAAAACCAAAAATTATTCAATGAGGAAAATATAACAATGGAAGAAAAAATCGAATTGGAAAAGATGGTCAAAGAGGATTTAGCCAAAGAAGCTGATAAACTTACAGCAAAAGCACGTGAGAAAATGGAGGAGGAAGATAAAAAAGAAGCGGAGAAAAAATATGGGAAAGGGTGTAAACTTCTTTTATACAATCATTTTGCAATAAATGATGCAACAAACGAAGTTTATATTAATGAGCATAAATATAAATTTCACGATATTCTTGCATTTGAAGTTCGGGATAATCCTATAACAATTAATTCTGCAGCGACATCAACTTCAAATTCTGTCTCTACAGCAAAAACAGATACTGGCAATATGTTGGGTAGAGCGGTTGTTGGTGGATTAATTGCGGGAAGTGCAGGAGCAATAATTGGTGCTACCACAGCGAAAAAAACAATGGAGACGGCAACTACGACGGTACATTCAACTACACAAAGTTCTGTTGTTCATGACTATTCGGTTGTAATAACGGTAAACAATATCAGTTCACCAACGGAAATCATCAACCTTGGACAATATGAAACTGCTTTGAATAAAATTGTATCAACACTAACCGTTATATTAAACAGAAATTCTCAGAAATAAAAAATATCGGGAATATGTTATAAGTATCATACATATTCCCAATATTTTAATTTTTTAACGCTGTCAAAATATCTTTTTTGAACTGCGAAACTATTTCCTTGCGCTCTTCTTCGGACGGATATTTGCCGTAAGGAAAATTCTTGTTCAAAATTCCGTCTACAAAATAATGTTTGTCAAAAAACGTAATATAAAACTCTTTTTCTATCTTTAAATCAGTATTTTGAGGGTTTTGAGGATTCTGCATTTTGCATATATACCACATAGATTTTGCGTTATTGACAAAATCCTTCATTTTGGAATCCGCCGTATCACGAAAAACACCGTTAAGCGACAAACTATCCTTTTGTGTTTTGTTTTTGGAAATCAAACTCCGCTGCTCAACTTGACTGAAATTAAAGACCGAATTTGTGTTTTCTACTGTTTTCGTAAATTCGTTTAGTAACGGAAAAAAAACTAACTCCAAAACATTCCAAACTTCGGTTTCGCAAAATTGTTTTTGAGAATTTTCGGCTGCTAAATTCTGCCGTTTTTGCCGCTCCAAAATCTTCAATTCCTTTACAAAATCTTCATCTTCTTCTATGCTTTCGCCCTTTGCGGCACGGATACAAACCGTTAAAGCACGTTTTAGACATTTTTCAACATACGCAACGAAGGGTTTTATTTTTGAAATTTCAGCATGAGCCCCCTCAGACGGAGAAGTTCCCGTAAAACCGTCGCAAGTACTTAACGCATTGATATAATTCTCTTTGTCAGCACTTTTAATGACAATCATAGGGTAATTCTTGCGGAGTAAAATAAAATTTACTAAAAGTCTTGCAATTCTACCGTTACCGTCTTCAAAAGGATGAATCCTGATATAACGGTAATGAAACAAAGAAACTAATTCCGTCGGCGAAAGTCTGCCGCTTTTTTCCTCGCCGTTATACCATTGCAAAAGGTCTGACATCAAGGCGGGTGTTTCTTCTGGCGAAGCGTATTCAAACATTTCTCCGCTTTTAGTTATAACGCTGTTCGGACGGGTTTTGTAACGTCCTGCATGAACCGTATACGAAGTTGAAACTCCGTTTTTTTGACGGTAAACTTTATAGTCCTCGCGCAATAATGTCTTGTGCAATTGCCGGATAAAGTTTTCTGTTAACGGACGGTTACTCAAAGCCTCCTCTTTCATCATGTTAAGGGCGACATTGCTTGCTTTCATATCTTCCAAATCCTTCATATCCGCAACGTCGGTAGTTTTTCCGAACAAAAGAAGAAACTCTGTCTGCCCGTATGTTAAAGTATTACCTTCGATGTGGTTGGAATTATAATTGAACTCCAACATAAACTTTCGGTTAAGCCGCGCAAGTGTTTCAGGTTTAAACGGTTGCAGTGATTTATATTCTGTATATAATTGATTCATAACTAAAAAATTTCTTTTG
>CAJOOL010000208.1 GCA_905236115.1 uncultured Endomicrobiia bacterium | reverse complement strand
TCCATCATCATTTAATACAAAAATTTTATCAACAACAAAAACTCCGTTATCATTTCTGCGAACCACTATTCTCATTTCTTTTTTTGCAGATCCTTTTATTGTAAAAGAAAACAATTTAAAAATATTTAACGATATAGTATCTGTAGAATTTGCAAATACCTTAATTGTATATATATTACCTGATAATTTGCCAAAAGCTTCCTCTGTTAGTTTATTATATGTTCTCTTTAGGTTATCATCTATGCATACCGGGATGCCGTTTTCATCTTCGGCATATTCGTATACTTCAACAACTCTTTCCCTGTCTTGAGATGTTGTTGTTCCGGTCATCAACAATTTAAATTGCAGTTTTTCAATTATTTTTTGTAATTTTTGTAAAGGTAAGGTAAAATGTTTTTGTTGAAATTTTATTACGCCTAAATTATAAATGAAATGTGTTAATACTTCGGTAAGAATTATGGTGGGAATGATTAATGCGTTGCTTACAGGATTTAATGCCACCACTACACCTGCACCGGCACTGAACGCTCTTATTACCCACGCTGCTATCTTTTGCCCCATTGTCGGATTATCGTGTGATTTTATAAAGTTCGGCATCCATAAAGAAATCATCTCATAAACTACTCCCCAAAATATTCCACCCAATGTGTGTCTGTATTCGTTTGGATTTCCTTTGTATCCTATCTTTATTGCTCTTTGTTTTAATCTATCTATTGTTGATTCTGTTTGGAGTTCGGAATAATTTTGTGAAGAAAAATCAAAATCATAAACAGTCGGAAATACAAGATGTCCTACATACCCGTTACTTGATTTTTTTAATAGAGAAATCGCATTACCATTCATTATTTTTGAAACAGCCGCTTCCAAAGATTCGTTTAATTCTCTTATTCTTTGATTTGTTATAAACATAGTATGGTTGGAAAATACCATAGGAACATCGGCAACTTGCCCTAAAGATAAATGTCCTTTTATTGCCTCAGATTTTGCAGATAATTCATTTAAATATTCAATAATAGAACATAATAAATTATCCGTATAAAAAGTTCTTCCGTTTACATTTATACTCTTAGTATATCCATACTCGGTTTCTTTACCTGCTACACAAACAATCTGTGGAAAAGTTTCTATTTTTTTGCCGTCAACGGAAGCTCTTGACAAATCTTGAACCAGCATATTTCCAACATTATAAGAGTAACAAAAAGAAAAATATAAAATTATATCTTCCAGATTTACTCCTCTTCCGTAAGCCGTTTTCAAAGCTTCAACTATTTTTTTTAGTTCTATATATCTATTTCCATCATAATAAAATCTTCCGTTATCACCATGACCGTCAAAAACAAACAAAGCTTTCTTACCTTGCTCCAAATCAGCAATTTTTGCTAAAAATTCATCTACTTTATTTTCTATTAAATATGGTAAACCAAAAGAATTCAATTCCGTAGCATCAAAAATTTCAGGTTTTATTTTCAGAATTCTTAAAACCTCTTCCAATCCTTCCGGAGAAAATATTTTTCCATCTTTATATTGAGAATTATGTAAACTATAAATCACTCTGTTTGCACTCAAAAAATCAATAGAATCGGAAACTTTAAAAACTTCTTCATAATATCTCAATACTTCAAATAATACGGCATCAAACTTTTCTTCGGAAACATCATAAATTTTTTTACCCGTTAAGCTCCATATTTTTCTGGCTGCTTTTATAGCCAATCTGTATTGTTTTACAACATCATAATATCTTCTATTTTGACAGTACTTTATAAAATTTTTATTAAAAAATATCTTTAATGCCAATCCTCTATACTCAGTATCAATATGTTTTATATCATTATTATTAAAAACAAAAAATATTGTCCCCAAATCGTCCAACCTTTCCGACAATCGTTCATAATCATCTGTTTCATTTATTTCTGCCAATACGGATATTCTTTCAATCCCTGTTTGCGTATCCGTCTCTTTCAAACATAATGCATTGTTATGATATACTATTTTATCAGCTCCGGATATTCCCCTGCCTCTTTCTAAAACAATAAGTAATTTTTCCGGAAATTTATATTCCCAATAAAATTCATCTATTTTGTCTTTTAAATTTTCCAAGTCTTCCAATTCTTTAATTTTTTGAAGCGGCGACAACTCTTCACCGTCATACTCTTCAGCATCATATATTTTTGACAGTTCGGATATTTTTCTAAAATCTTTTCCCTCTATATACAAAACTTTTCTTTTATATTCTCTTTTTTTATCATTACTTAAAATTTCTTCAGGCATTTTATCTATTGCTGCTATTATCGCTTTGATTCTGTTTGACTGTAATTTGCTGAAGAGAATCTCAATTTGATCCAAAAAAACTTTTATATCACTTTCGTCTTCAGGATAAAATTGAATAAGTCTTGTTAAATTTGACGACATAGTAGGTAACTTAGATGCCCTTGCAATTTTATCCTCTTCATAAAGCTCGGAAATTTTATATTTATATTCGGCATATTCTTGTTCACTTAAATTTTTTCCTAAAAAATTATATATAAAACCTAATCTTTCCGTTTGCAAATCATCAAAAAATGTATCTATATACTCTAATAAATTTTTTCCTGTTCTTCCATAGAGTTTTGAAATATATACCGCTGCAAAACGTTTTTCATCTTCCGTTTCTATTAATTCTCTTGCTTGTCTCAAATACATATTTTCATATTTATCGTCTATATAACTATTTCTTATCGCTTCATATATTGAATTTATTTTTTCCTGTTCTGTTAACTGAGACTGTTCCCCTGTTTGTAAAAGCTGACTTTTATTTTCTTTCAAAATCTGAATCTTGTTATAAACAAAATGTGTCAGCCATTCGGTAAAAAGTACTGCAGGCAGAATTAGTGCATTACTTATAGGATTCAAAAATACCACTGCTCCTGCACCAATACTTAATGCTCTTATCATCCATACAGCTATTATTTGTGCCGCAGTAAAATTATAAAAGTGGTCTTGTTCAAAACTTGTTTTTATTCTTAACTTCGGTATTGCAGTTATTTTCCAAAAACTGAATGTTTCATACCAAACACCCAGTGCCAAACCTTTGAAACTATACCTGTCTATGCCTTTTCTTTCCAGTTTTTCTATCGTTGATTCTGTCTGTAGTGTTTCCGGTTTTTGTGCAGGTTGTATAAATCTTTCAAAACTTTTTCTTAAT
>CAJOOL010000207.1 GCA_905236115.1 uncultured Endomicrobiia bacterium | reverse complement strand
TTTTTACTTTTCCAATAAAAAATACTATAATATAATTTTATCTTTAGCGGAGCAGTATATGCAGCATATACATATATATGTATACTGTTTTTATCGGCTTTCAGATAAGTATATTTTCCGATAATCATAGTTTTTTAATATCCGGGAGAGCAGGAAGTTGAAAAAAGAAATTGTAGAAACAAAATATTATACTTTCAATAATTTTTCTCTTACAAGCGGCAAAGTGCTGCAGAAAGTTACCGTAGCTTACGAAACTTACGGGAAACTGAACGAGGGAAAAAATAATGCCGTGCTGATAACGCACGCTTTTACCGGTGATGCACATTGTGCAGGCTATCACGAAGGTGATGAAAAACCGGGCTGGTGGCATGCTATGGTCGGCAAAGGAAAAGCCTTTGACACAGATAAATATTTTGTTATAGCATCCAATGTTCTTGGCGGATGTGCCGGAACCACCGGACCGGAAGAAATAAACCCCGATACGGGAGTTTCTTACGGAACGGATTTTCCTGCGGTAACAATTTCCGACATGGTGAAACTTCAAAAAAAACTTGTAAATTTTTTAGGCATAACCAAATTGTTCTGCGTAGCGGGTGGTTCCATGGGCGGTATGCAGGTACTTCAATGGGCAATGGATTATCCCGAGCTTATTTACTGTGCGGTGCCTATTGCTGCAACGTTGAAATCCACCCCTCAGCAGATAGCATTTAATGAAGTCGGCAGACAGGCGATAATGTCGGATGTAAGGTGGTCACACGGGCATTATTACGGCGGCGACGAACCCGACAGAGGATTGGCTGTTGCAAGAATGCTCGGACATATTACGTATATGAGCGACTATTCAATGCAGAAGAAATTTCCCATAGAGCAGGATAAAGAAAAAAAGGCGGAGTTTAATTTCAATGCGGATTTTGAGGTGGAACAGTATTTAAGATACCGCGGAAGTTCTTTCGTAAAAAGGTTTGATGCCAACAGTTATTTGTATTTATCCAAGGCGATAGATCATTTTGACGTGCAGAAAGACGAGTTTCTTTCGGAAGAAAAAAATGCCGATATAAAATTCCTTGTAATATCTTTTGAGTCGGACTGGCTGTATCCGCCGTATCAGTCGGAAAATATAGTGAAATTTTTGAAAATGAAAAATCAGGAAGTTACTTACTGCAATATACATTCCACTTACGGACACGATGCGTTTCTTTTGGAAGTGAAAGATGAAACTCATTTAATTAAAAACTTTTTAAATAAATTGCATAATGAGGTTTTCGGTGGTGAAAAAAGCGAAGAATAAAAATTTTTTATTATCTCATTTGAAGATTAACGATATAGTTACAAAAAAAGCTAAAGTTTTGGATTTGGGCTGCGGCAACGGCGACCTGATGTATCTGTTGGAACAGAACAAACAGGCCAATACTCAGGGTGTGGAAATCAGCGAAGAAGCCATATACAAATGCGTGGAAAAAGGGCTGTGCGTGGTGCATTCCGATATTGACGGGGCGTTGGATTTTTATCCGGATAATACTTTTGATTTTGTGATACTGAGCCAGAGCATTCAGCAGGTGAAAAGAATTGACGAAGTGTTGAAAGAATGTCTGAGAATAGGGAAAAAAGTTATCGTGGCGTTTCCGAACTTTGCACATATCGGTGCAAGGATGAAGCTGTTTTTCGGAGGAAGAGCACCTGTAACGAAAACGCTTCCTTACGGCTGGAACGATACGCCGAATATAAGATGTTTAAGTGTGAAAGATTTTGAAATTTTCTGTAAAGAAAAGAATTATAAAGTAGTGGAAAAATATTTTATAACAAACAGCAGATTTTGTTATATAATGCCGAACTTATTCGCCCAGCAGGCGATTTTTGTTATTACGAAGTAATAACAATGTACAATAAACATCTCAGCTGCTTGGCTGTCTCAGCTTATCAGCTGAAAAAATACGAAGTATTTTTTTTCAAGAGGACATAAAAATGGAAAATCAAAAAGAAAACATTCAAACGTTGTGGCACAGCATTGAGGCCGGCAATGTGCTGAAACATTTTGACAGTAACGGTGAAACAGGCCTGAGCGAAACCGAAATTGCCGAAAGACAGCAGAAATACGGCAAAAACATTTTAACACAGAAAAAAGGCGACGGACCGGTAAAAAGATTTTTTCTTCAGTTTCATAATAGCCTTTTGTATGTGCTGATAGTATCCGGGTTTGTTACATTGTTTTTAAAACAGTATCCCGACTGCAGCGTTATTTTCGGCGTGGTGCTGGTAAATGCAATTGTAGGTTTTATACAGGAGTCAAAAGCATTAAAATCTTTGGAAGCTCTCGCCAAATCCATGACAACACAGGCTGTAGTTATCAGAGACGGAAAAAGAATGCACATTGATTCTTCCGAAGTTGTTCCCGGCGATATTTTGTTTTTTGTTTCCGGCGATAAGGTAGCCGCCGACATCAGGCTTATTTCTTCCAGAGAACTTCAGATAAACGAATCCGCACTTACCGGAGAATCTCTTCCGGTTGAAAAAAGCGTTGATATTCTTCCTGCATCTACGGTTCTTGCCGACAGAAAAAATATGTTGTATGCTTCAACGCTTGTTACTTACGGAAGCGGCAAAGGTGTGGTTATAGCAACCGGTGACAATACGGAAGTGGGGAAAATTTCACGCTTGATTTCCGCTGCAGATGTGCTGGATACGCCTCTTACTCAGAGAATGGCGAAGTTTTCCATATTCTTGATATGGCTGATTATGTCAATGGCCGTTGTTACTTTTGCGGTCGGTATTTATCATGACCAAAACTGGGTCCTAATGTTTTTGGCTGCTATCGGTTTGGCTGTGGCTGCAATCCCGGAAGGGCTTCCCGCGGCAATGACGATAACGCTTGCGATAGGTGTTACCAGAATGGCAAAAAGAAAAGCCATTATCAGAAAACTTCCCGCGGTGGAAACTCTCGGAAGCACGACGGTAATCTGTTCCGATAAGACAGGAACGTTGACGGAAAACCAAATGACGGTAACGGAAATGTATTGTGCAGGTGAAAATTTTGAAGTTTTGGGGACGGGCTATTCCACGGACGGACAGATAAAAATTAAAGATACGGAAGAATATGTTGATATAGAATATTCCAAAGCATTAAGAATTTGTTTGAAAGCAGGTTATCTGTGCAACGATGCAAAAATAATAAATATTGACGGAAGAAACGATATACAGGGAGACCCGACCGAGGGGGCGTTGATAGTATCGGCTGTGAAAGCAAATATTGACGGAAACACCGAACAGAAATATCAAAGACTTGATGCAATACCTTTTGAATCTCAGTACCAGTATATGGCAACACTGCACAAAAATGCAGACAATAACAATAATATTGCATTTGTAAAAGGTGCCGTAGAGAAAATCACGACGATGTGTTCCTATATGATTGATGCTAAAGGCGAAAAAGTTTCTTTTGATAAAACGGAAATCTTAAAAGTTGCAAACGAAATGGCGGCAAGAGGTTTAAGGGTTTTATGTTTTGCTTATACGGAAATGCCTGCCGAAAATTTACAAATCCGCCACAGCGACATTGCCGAGGGATTAACTTTCGTAGGGCTTCAGGCAATGATTGATCCTGCAAGACCGGAAGTGATAGATGCAGTAAAGAAATGCCATACGGCGGGAATTAAAATAAAAATGATTACCGGCGACCATGCACTTACGGCTTCGGCAATAGCAAAGGCTATCGGAATAGTGAAAGGAGAAAATCCCAATTATACCGCGGTTACGGGAAAAGAGCTGGAAAAATATGATGATGAAGAACTGAAAGATATAGCGGAAAATTATCACGTATTTGCAAGAGTGACTCCGGAACAGAAGCTGAGGCTTGTCCGTGCTTTGCAGTCCAGAAGCAACATTGTTGCAATGACGGGCGACGGCGTAAATGATGCTCCTGCATTAAAACAGGCTAACATCGGCGTGGCTATGGGTATTACGGGAACGGAAGTTGCAAAGGAATCTGCGGATATGGTTTTAACCGATGACAATTTCGCTTCCATAGTTTCCGCTGTTGAAGAGGGACGAGGGGTATTTGATAATATAAGAAAGTTTATTATTTGGACACTGCCTACGAATATGGCACAAGGTTTTGCAATGATGACGGCAATATTTTTAAACAGAGCGGAACTTCCGATAACTCCTGCACAAATTTTATGGATTAATATGTCAACGGCATTGTTCTTAGGTATGATGCTTGCGTTTGAACCGAAAGAAGAGGGTATAATGGAACGCGAACCTATCAGCCCGAAAATGAGAATTATGGACGGAATATTTATTTACAGAAATATTATAATTCCTATTATTATTGTTACGGGTGTATTTGTGTTGTTTGATTATGAAATAACGCACGGTTCCACTTTGGCACAGGCAAGAGGCGTGGCCGTATCTGTATTTATAGTATGTCAAAGTATGTATCTGTTTAACTGCCGTTCAATGACTAAGTCTATGTTCCAATTGGGTCTGTGGTCTAATCCGTATATTTGGCTGGGTGTATTTATAATGTTTGCAACACAGTTTATATTCCTGTATGTTCCTCCGGTAAATTCGTTCTTTGCTGTTGCCGGTATCAGTGCGGCAGCTTGGGGCAGATTGTTTATTTTAGGCTTTATAATTTACAGTGTTATAGGGATAAGCAAGTTTGTCGGCAATATTGTAAAAAAAAGACAAGATAAAAAAACAATCAGCAATGAAAAATAAGAAGAGAAATATGCAATCGGGAATCAGAAAACCGGACAAGAAATTGTAAAATATAAATTATTTTAGTATAATAAGTCCTTTACTAAAGTTGTAACGGTTATATCTGCTGCCATCGTCTAGCGGTCCAGGACATCGCCCTCTCAAGGCGGAGATCACGGGTTCAAATCCCGTTGGCAGCGGATTTTTTATTGCCCGGCAAATTATTTTCTTTAGGAAATGCTGATTAATTATGAATGAGCAAAGCCCGAAGCAGATTTTGCCTATAAAGAGGCGGAACTTTTCCTTTAGTTGTCCTGCGAGTTTTTTTTT
>CAJOOL010000206.1 GCA_905236115.1 uncultured Endomicrobiia bacterium | reverse complement strand
TCATGAAAAAAATTCGTCGCAGCGGCGGTCTTATGGAACTTTTTTCGAATTTTAATATAAGAAATTAATATATTAATTAAGAGATTAGATGAATATTGAAGAAATTAAAAAATATAAAAATCATATTTCAATAACATTCATTTTTGGAATTCCGTTTTTAATAGGAATATACATAGCATGTTTTTTCCATCAACCGCCGGCTTTTCAACGCATTATTTATGGAAGTGAAAAATTTGCTTTTTGGTATCAAATAGGGGAGCTCATTTTTATATATTTGATGCTATGTTATGCTTATTTTTTAAATAATTATAAAAAATTATTAACAGTTATTTGGGCTGTCTTCATATATATTCCGGGAATATTGAATGTTGTTTCGGTTTATGTAACTGGTTTTAGTTTATATAGCGGCTTTGTCAGCACAATTTTGAGTGCAAATAATCAAGAAATAGTTTTTACATTTTTACATTATTTCTTTTTCATTCTCATAAATATTTTTGTAATTTTTTTAGCTTTCCGGATTACACGAAAAATTTCTTCAAATAATAATGAATACGGAATTTATTTTTTCGTAATTTTCATTGTTACTTTCGCAGGAAATAAGTTTATGCCGTTTCACGCAATTAGTGGTTCGTTTTGTGATTATTTTAATGATTTAAAAGAATTAGAAAATTACAAAAAACAATCTTTCGAAAATATAAAAAGTAATTTCAACTTTAAAAAACAAACATATGTTTTAGTAATTGGAGAAAGTGTCGATAAAAAACATATGCAAATTTATGGTTATGATAGAGAGACTACTCCGTATTTTAAAAAAATAGAAAATGAACTTTTTATTTTTAAAAATGTAAGAACAACTCATGTATTAACAAATGATGCAGTAAAATCTATGCTTCAGTTTGTCGATAAAAATGGAAATAAATCTACGCTTATACACTTTTTTAAAAATGCAGGTTTTAAAACTTTCTGGTTTTCTAATCAAGGTCAGAACCATTTTTTCGATAATGTCTTAAAAAGATTTGGTATGCTTTGTGATTGCCACATATTTATTAATAAAACAGATTTTCGAAATATGATTTATCAAAAATATTTTGATGAAGAATTACTAAAATATCTCCAATATGCTTTAAATGATTCTGCTGATAAAAAATTAATAATTTTACACCTTATAGGATCACATTTTCCGTTAGATTTACGTTATCCGAAAACTTTTGAAAAATTTTCATTGCCGAAATTTTATAAAAATAAAACGAAAGCGCGAGCTGTCTGTAAATATGATAACAGCATACTGTATACGGATTATGTATTGAACAACATAATAAATATTTTAAAAGAAAACGATAGCGCAAGTAGTTTGTTATATTTATCTGATCATGGTCAAGATATTTATGATCGAGAAGATTGTGAACTAACTTCCAGAAAAACAATTCATGCCTATGAGATTCCATTCATTGTCTGGGTATCTGAAAGTTATAGAAAAGAAAATTCAAATTTTATAATTAACTGGAATTTAAACGCAAATTTCATAACAGATAATACTGCATATTCAATAATAGATTTAGCGAGAATGGAGTGCGATAATTTAGACTTATCAAGAAGTGTCTTTGCAATAACTAACTAAAATTTAAGTAATACTTTTTATTAACCAAATTTAAACAATTAGTCGGATATTCTGGAAAATGAATTTAGCGGAGAAGCTGATTGTCAAAAATTTTTTCGAATTCAATATTTAATTCCAAACGAGCGAAATTCTTTGTTTGTATTCTTATCCTTTTGTTCAGTGAAATATTCTTTTTCAGAAATATTATTTTTTCCGAAGCATTAGTAGGAAGTCGCGGAGACGGTCGCTTCACGATGCTCGTAACAGAACATTGGTTTAAGTTTTTCAGTGGGAAAGTGTCATTTGGTGATTTAGGCTTTTTTTGGCCGGAGAAAAATATTATCGGCTTCAGTGATATGTTTTTGGGATATGGGTTATTACATTCGATTTTTCGTGCATTAGGAATCGACGTTTTTTTATCGTATAAAATTACTCTGATGCTAGTTCACCTGATCGGAACATTTTCTGTATTTTGGTTTTTACTCAATATATTATCTGCGGATGCAATTTGGTCATTGTTCGGAACAATAGCTTTCTCTTTTTCTTGCACATATGCACAGCAACTTTTTCACACACAATTGATGACAATAAGTTTAGTTCCTTGTATGACTATTTGCATATTTCGATTTTTTCAAAATATTAATTCTGAAAAAAAGATTTACTACGCAATTGTTGGGATTTTTTTGTTCGAGTTAATATTGTATACAGCTTGGTATATAGCATTTTTCGTTATTTTATTCACCGCTACGTTTTCAATTGTGTATTTGATTTTGAAGTGGAATGAAATAGAAGAGATTTGGAAATTTTTACGACAACATTTTCTTGAATTTTCTCTCTATTTTTTGTTAACCGTAATTTTATCAGTTCCTTTTTTAATTATCGAATTACCAATCGCGAAATCATATAACGGATGGAATTAC
>CAJOOL010000205.1 GCA_905236115.1 uncultured Endomicrobiia bacterium | reverse complement strand
AGCTGGGTGCTGTTAACTGGACAAAATGCGATTTTACCGGTATTCAGTGGGGCTGGGTTAACTATGCAAAACAGGCAAAAGGTCTTCAGCTCGGTTTTGTAAACTGGGCAGATTCAATGAAAGGTCTTCAGCTTGGTTTGGTTAACGTAATTAAGAACAACAGAACATTCTTACCTGTATTTGTATTCTTGAACTTCAGCTTCTAATACTTTTAATACGGTTAAGAAATGAAAAATGCTGCAATAACAGTGATAGCAGGATTTATTGCGGGGCTTGTTATATCGGGTGTTTTGGTTGATATAATAAAATTTGTCGGGAAATCTTTCAGCGGAGTTAAAACCGCTTGGACTATAGTAAAAAGCAATCATTATAATGAAGTTTACTATAGGGAAAATTTTCCGCAAGGTGCAGTGCAAAATATCACAATGCAAACTGCAGAAAGTACCGAATAAAGTTTCGGAAATTTACGAAAAAATATAACTCGGGCAGAGATTTTATTCTTTGCCTGAGTTTTTAATTTTTATAAGGCGAATATAACAGCACGCGTGTTGAACTGCCCGATGACAGACTGAACGGAAAATTCTTCGCTGTCGTTACGGCATTTCCGTTAACACGATTTTCCCGTCAGACGTTACATCGTGCGACCAAAGCCACTTATCCAAAACTCTTGCTTTACCGAAGGGCATGTGCCCGTAGAAAAACAACATGTGCTTGGCAGCTTTTTTCTTATCTTCTTTATCCATTAACACTTTCCATAAAGTTGAAGCAAGTCCTGTTCTGTCGGAACCGCCCAAACAATGAATTAGCACGGGTTGAGGAGCCGTTTTAAAAATATCAAGAAGCGTCTGCATATCTTCGTCTTTCGGCAGTTTATCCATAGGCAAATCCAAATCGTAGTGAACAACATTGTACAAAGAGCTTACTTCCATTTCATCATCATACCAATCGGCACCTTTTTCTTCGCCTCGTAAATTGACAATACTTTTAATACCGTATTTATTGATATAAAATTTAAACATCTGCCCGTCCAGCTGACGGCAGCGGTATGCACGATTGGTTGTTACCGTATGAAAGTTTCCTTTTATCCAAACATCAGCAAAAAACAAACCGTATACAAGAACAATTAAGCCGAAAACGGACGAAGATATTTTTAAAAATTTTTTCATATTTTATATAAACAGGCTCATATCGGATTTTTCGCCTGCTCCAAGGAAAGTGGCAACACCGCCCGTTTCAACACCGTCAAGAAGCTCTTCTTTTTTTATCCCCATAACATCCATAGTCATCTGACAAGCTACCAGTTTTACTCCGTGGGATACGGCATCATGAACCAAATCTTCCAAAGATTTTATCTCTTTATCCTGCATAATTTTACGTATTATTTTTGCACCCATACCGCACATATTTAAACGTGAAAGTTTCAGTTTTTTTGTTCCTTTAGGCATAAGAAAAGAAAACATTTTTTCTATAAAGTTTTTTTCAACGGGAACATACTCTTCTTTTCTCAGAATATTCAAACCCCAAAAAGTAAAAAACATAGTTACTTTACGTCCCATAGCCGCAGCACCGTTGGCCATAATAAAAGCGGCTATTGTTTTATCCAAATCACAGCTGAACACAAGAAAATTTTTATCGTTTCTTTCGGAAAACATTTTATTTTTATTTTCTGTTTTTACGGAATTTTTTTCAATCTCAGCACAAATAATATCATTTTTCGTTTCAATACTTATCAGCTTGTTTCCCGTCCGCTCACACCACACGGCAATATCGGAAGCAAAAGAACTTTCGGTTGCTTCCACGATAATATGCTGTCTGTCAAAAACATTTTTTACGGTGTCTGCTACTTTTATAATAAGGCTGGGACATCTTACGTTTTTTGCGTCAAGTTCAACGGGATTTTTAACTATCTCTTGGGAAACCGCCGAATATCCGCCCTCAACATTTACGGCATCATATCCGCGTTCGGTAAGTATGGAAACTATTTCCGTGCTCAGTTCACCGCTGTGGCAGAAAACATAAACAGGTTTATCTTTCGGAATATCGTCAATATTTTCCCAGATGGAAGAAAACGGAAAATTTAAAGCCTGACTAAAAGGCCTGACCAACAATTCATCTTTTTCCCTTAAATCTACAACGTTAATTTCTTTAAAATTAAGTTTAATAAAATCTTTGGCTGAAATTTGCTTTGTATTGTTGTTCATGCAGTCTCCGTTTTCCGAAAAGTTATATACGTTACTATTATACAAAAAAAAGTTGAACGGATGTATAGTGGCCGGAATTAAGCTACGTTTCCTTTACTTTATCCTGTAAAAGTTTTAAATGTTGCTGATAGATTAGGTTGTCCGGTTTTAATTCGGCGGCTTTTCTGATGTATTCATAAGCTTTATCATTATTGTTTAAATCTTCATAGAGCATACTGATATTAAAATAGTAAGTATATTTATTTTTTTTGTCTTCTTCCGCCAGTTTAAACAAAATATTTAAAGCTTTGTTATATTCACCGGTTACGGAATACACCCATGCCAAATTATCATACATAGCATTTTTTTCACTTTTTTTTGAAGAAAGTTCAACCGCTTTTTTTGCATATTCTACAGCTTTAGATATATCATTTTTTATTAAAAATATTTTGCTTAAACGTTTGTATATGCCGGGATGTTTTTCATCATGTTTCAATAATTGATTAAAAATATTTTCAGATTCGTTATATCTTTGTGCTTCAAATAAAATCTCTGCATAATTTTTATAATAATTGTAGGACTCTTTTATATTTATTGCTTTTAATTCCATTTCTACGGCTTTATCAAATTCTTTCTTTTTGCAATATTCTTTTGCCAGCCCGTCGCAGGCAATATGGTATTCCGGTGCATCGTTATATGCGTTATACCATAATGTAAAGGCATCTTTGTATTTGTCGGTATGATTAAAAGAACAATATGTAAAAAGCATTATCATTAAAATAAAAGATAAAACAATATATTTTTTTGTAACAGGTAGATGCGAAATTACTTTTTCCGTAAATAAAATAAGAAAAATTAATACCGCAGGAAGCGTTATGATAAGTCTGTGAAATAAAAGCGTATATTCCTGTTGTAAAAATGTCGTAAATATTGAAATAAAAAAGAATGAAAATATAAAAAATATTATTTTTCTTTTTGTCTTTTCTTTAATAAACAAAATAAATGTTAATGCAAAAAATATTAAGTTTAATATGACGGTTTGCCAGCCTAAATGCAGCCTGCTTATCATTAACGGCATATAGTCGGGAAAAATAAAATATTTT
>CAJOOL010000204.1 GCA_905236115.1 uncultured Endomicrobiia bacterium | reverse complement strand
TTTTGCCTATAAAGAGGCGGAACTTCGCAGGGATACCGGGCAATTTATCGCGAGAAGTTCCAACGAATTTAGAGGCAAAATATGCCTCAAGGTTTCCATTCAGAATTAATCAGTGTTTCCATAAATTCATAAAAAAACCGAATAATTAATTTTTTATTATCCGTGAAATTTATAATCAAAGATATATTTATTTTTTTTGAATTATTCGGCGTTTTATTTATTTCTTAATTTTCTTTTCAAGACTTTTTATTTTTTCTCTCTGAAAATTTATCAGCTCGTCTCTTATTTCAATTTCTTTTTTTAACTTTTTATTTTCGTCTTGTATCATATTTATTTTTTCGTTATCGCAATAAATATCGGAACCGAAAATATTTTTTATTTCTTCTTCGGATTTTTTAAATATTTTTGCCATTTTTATGATATTTTCTTCTGACGGTTTATTTTTTCCTTTGCACCATTTTGAAACGGCAGTGATGTCTATATTCAGAGCATTTGCAATAACTTTCTGAGAATTTTTTAATATTCCGTTATTAATTTCTTTTAAAAATTTTTCCAGATTTTTATTCACGTAAAAATCTCCTCAAGGAAATACTGAATAATTCTGAATGAGCAAAGCCCGAAGCAGATTTTGCCTATAAAGAGGCTGAACTTCGCAGGGATACCGGGCAATTTATCTCAAGAAGTTCCAACGAATTTAGAGGCAAAATATGCCTCAAGATTTCCATTCAGAATTAATCAGCGTTTCCTAAAGCTCAAAAACACTTGACAAAGAAATATTTTTATATTATACTTAGATTAGATTTGAGCCATTTGGAGCCAAAATAATCCAAAGATATAACATGCAAAATATGCCGAGCGGTTTATAACATAGCAATAGATTGAAAAAAAGATAATACATCCTGCTAAGATTTTATCTCTCGGCGGTAGTATACAAAAAAACGGAGTTTTTTTGTATAGCTGAGAAGTTTGAACGGCAAACGGCGAAAGAGGAAGCGGGGAACAGGGCAGTCGCCCTTTAGCCCCGGATAATATAAAAAAATAAAACAAAAAGGAGAAAAATTATGAAAAAGTCATTGAAATTTCGTAAAAACAAAACAGGCTTCACCTTAGTTGAACTTGTTATCGTTATTGCCATTGTCATTATTTTGTCGGTAATCAGTGTTCCTATTTACAGAGGATACGTAGATAAAGCAAAATATGCTGAAGGATATGCTTTATTGGGTTCCATTTTGTCTGCACAAAAAAATTACTACAGTGAATATGGAACGTTTTTACATGTTCTTAGATCTAGTGCAGGTAGCGGAATTTATACAAATAATGAAACAGTTCTTGGAATAGATGCACGAGGTAATAAGTATTTTACTTGGTTTGCAATTACATATGGTTTGTCAGAAGCCGATTTAAAAACCAAACTTTGGACTAATGTTGAAAAACCGATAGAATTAAGAGGTAACGGTTGTACTTTTTTTAGATTACGTTATAGCCTAAATTCAGGAGTTGCTTTTGATGAATATTAAAAAATTTTTATACAATAATCTTACATAATGCAACAATATTTTTATAAAGTATAAAGGATTATTACATAGCGATAATCCTAAAAACGAAAGCAGAGTTAAGAACAAAAAATCTTTTCTCTGCTTTCAATTATATAAAAATATTATCTTAAGCATTATGTTTTAACTTTTCTTCTAATCTTCGGCAAGGATTTCAAGAACTTTTTTTACTTCCATACCCATTGTAATACCTAAACTTTGAGCGGCGGAAGTAAGTGCGGCAAGTTTGGAATTTAACATATCTTCAATAGTTTTTACGCCTGTTACCATACAGGCAACATCGTTTCTTTTTTGTGCAGTGTTTATATTTAAATATCCGCACATTATGTAACCTTTTTCACCGGTAATAACAAGAAGACTGCTGTCTTTACAAAGTTCCAGCTCTATACCTTTAAAAATTTTTCCGTTTACTTTTATTTCTTTTGCGGTCATAATTTATCCTTACCCTTGCAGAAAAAAATTTTTACAAAAATAAAAACGGAGAGAAGGGGATTCGAACCCCTGATAGAGTTTCCTCTATATCAGTTTTCGAGACTGACGCCTTAAACCAACTCGGCCATCTCTC
>CAJOOL010000203.1 GCA_905236115.1 uncultured Endomicrobiia bacterium | reverse complement strand
GATGTCTACATGGAAGGCAGAAGATAATTGAAAAAATGGTCGCTGGCAGATATTGAAGAATGATAAAAACTAGGGTATAAACTAGGGTATAAATAAAAAAGCAGAAATAAAACAAGCCGTTAATTATAAATTGTAAATTGCCTTTTTCTGTCATTCCCGCGAGTTTTTCAGTTTGTCGTCATTGCGAGGCGGCACGAAGTGCCAACGAAGCAATCTTGCCGTTAAAAAGTCGTGTCATTCCCGAGCGTTTCTGTCGGGAATCTCGCCGTTGCCTTTGCCGTTCCTTGCACATTACACATTAAAGTTGTAAAATATATACTTAAATTTTATTCAGAGGTTTTCTTTTATGTTTCTAAAGAATTTTTTGTTTCAAAAAATCTGTGCAGTCGTAACATCAGCCTGTTTTTTCTTGATGATAAACGCGAACGTCTTCGCATCGGCAACAGTCAGCCCGTCGCAAAATTCCGCCGCCGAACTTTCAAAAGTTTTGGAAACGGCTGCCTCGGTAAATATAAACAGCATAAACGTTGACGGTGCCGCACAGTCTTTAATCTCCGACAAATACGGAAAAGTCATCGCCGTCAATAACAGCGGCAGCGATACTTTGGTCATAAATATTCAAGACCTGCACTGCGACTATTCCGTGCAGAAAAATATCTGCGGCATAATAGATGAACTCTGCGGAAAATATCCCATAGAAAATGTTTTTGTTGAGGGCGGTATCGGCACGCCGGATATTTCTTTCTTATCATCATTGAACCCCGAATATAAAAAAACCGTTTTGGAAAATCTTTTAAAATCAGGCAGGCTTACTGCAGCCGAATACTACAGTGTTTTGAACGATAAAAAAGGTTTCTTAAAAGGTGTTGAAGACGAAAAACTTTATAAACAAAATATCATCAGACTTTCCGAAATATTAAAAGCAAAGTCCGAACCCGAAACGAAACAAGTCCTTTCAAATATTGACAGAGAATTGGACTTTCTGCAGGCGAAACATTTCGGTTCAGGAAATAAAAAATTTACAAAATTATTGAATAAATACGAAACAAAGAAAATCTCTCAAGAGGAATTTCTGTCGCGGCTTTTTAAGTTTGCCGAAAAAAATAAAATAAACACCTCAAGATATAAAAATTTGAAATCTTATTTGGCTTTATCTTCCGCATCAAATTTTGATAAAAAGAAACTTACCAAAGAATTTTCCGACATCATAAACGAAATAAAAAATAAAGTTTCTTATGACACTTATAAACACGTCCTTGCGGTAACATCAAACTTTACGGATTTAAAAGCCGCCAAGTTGATAATAGAAAGTTTCTGCAGCAACAACAATATAAACGCAGCGGAGAAAATTCCCGTTTTAAGCGGATTTTTATCTTTAAAACAGGAAGCGTTAAACTTAAATCCCGTAGCGATGGTTAAGGAAGAAAGAAGTTTGATAGACAGAATAAGAACGTATCTTTCCGAAAGCCGAACCGAACTGGAAGTGGCATACATTGCCGATTTTAAAGAATTTTATAAAAATTATATCACGGCACAGCTTACATCTTCACAGTGGGAATATGTGAAAATCGGCTTGGAAAAATTTGAAGATTTGTACGCCAAATATTCCGTTCAAAACGACGTAGCAAAACTGCAAAAATATTCTTCTTTGTTATCGGATTTTTATAACGTAAACACCCAAAGAAACACAATCTTTTTAACCAATATGGGAATATTAGGAAGTCTGTCATCCCCGAATGTTTCCACTTTGTCATTCCCGAGTGTTTCTGTCGGGAATCTCTCCGTTGCCGTTTCTCAGCCTTCAGTCCTCAGTCCTCAACCCTCATTATTTTCTTCCAAGAAAATTCTCATCCTCATCTCCGGCGGTTATCATACCGAAGGCGTTACCGAAATACTGAACAGAAAAAACATCAGTAACATCACCATAACCCCGACAGTCTTAAATGCCTCATCAGCAACAAGAGATACTTACGAAACCCTCGTTGCTCAACAGGCAATGTCCCTCCGCCAAATGATAGCCTTGGGACTTATGGCAAATAAATCCGTGACGGAACAACAACAAATACTTAATATAGTAAGAGCGATGTTTCCTAACCAATCTTTGGACAATGTAGATACGGATACTTTTGTAACGCAGCTTAACCGAATTTTCTCAGGCGATGTAAAATTTTCCGTCACACAAGATTGGAAAAAACTTGAAGTAACTCTTGCCGACGGCTCAACGTATACGGTTGATATTACGGAAGATATCGCAAGAGATATAAATGCTGCAGATAATAATGATTTTGTTTTTGAATCTTCCGCAGACTCACCACAACGTATAAAAGGCCCAACCTTAAAAGAAATCGTTAGAACGGCAAGTGATATGGCTTTTTCGACCGCTTCAACCGTGATGGAAGTTTTTACCCCGCAATATCAGATATATAAAATTTCCAAAAATCTCTGTATCTTTGTCGTAGAGAACAAATTGTATCTCGGTGACGGCTTGATATATGAAATAGCTACCGGAACTTTCGAAGGTGATATCGACGGTGTCGATCCCGTAGTCTACGAGTATATGCCCCCCGTTATACAGAAATTCTTGGCATTAACCGCCCCTTCTTCCACCGGTGCCGATAAAGGAGAATCTCCCTCGGCACTTAAAAAACTGACAGACACCACCGGCTCTACTACTTCGGTGTTCACAAGAGTTTTGGCTGTTTTTATGACTATAGTAATGTCCTTAACCTTAGCCGCCTGCAGCCTGTTCGGTGATAGAAGTACCGATACGCAAACCGATTATCAGTATGTGGAACAATCGTTAACAGACAAAGATAGAGATTTTCACGGTTATACTGAAGGTATTATCAAAAGTTATTATCTTCGCGGTTCAGGTCAGGTTTCTTCTTTTTCTTTTAATACAATGCCTATAAGTTATAGAAACGAACTTAATCAAGAGCAGCAAAATGCCGTAAGTTCAATCAGTAATTTATACGACCAAGCCCAAGCTGCAATTGCTTTTATTCAGCTTGGAAATGTGACTCAAGCCGAAAAAATTTTAGATTCCATAAGTTCTAAACCGAATTTATATAAATCCAATATAGAAGCAGTTCTTTCCACAGGTGAAATTCTTCATGTCGGATTGGCAGTTTTACAATACGGAATGGCAACGGGCAATTATTACAGATATGCGGATTTATTAAGAAGAGTGGAAGATTATATCAAAATTGTTTTAAAAGGAGATGGCGGAATATACGGTCAGCCAGGAGTAACTTGGGTATCCACGGAGCATATTTTAGACCTTATTGCTTATTACAATTTAAAAATTGCATATGATGCAAAAAAAGAATCGGATTATTATGAAAAAATAAAATCAACTTTGTCGGATATGTCGGATTTGGAGCAAATAAGATTTTTGTTGGAAGAGTACGATAGCGGAAAAACCGAAGCTGCAGGCAGCATAAGAAATATTTATGAAAAAATGTCCAAAAAAAATAAGAAAAAATTAACCGAATCGGAGCAGTCGACTGTAAATTCCATATTAAATTCGTCTGAAAAAGACCGTCTGATTGAACATTTGAGAACTTCCTGTGATTATTTACGCACGTTTCTTTATGATAGCAGCAATAAGACTTTTAACAGAGGTTTTAATGATCATGAAAGAGCTTTTGATACGATTACTTGGTATATTCAGGTAGCATTGGCCGTTAAAGAATTAAATCCGGATGTTTATAAAGAAAAATTGAGCGGAATAAAATTTGATGATTTGGTTACTTTCGCACAAGAAAGGTATAAAGTTTCCGTTTCCGAAGGCGGACAAACTTTTAATCTTTATACTTGGTCGCCGGATGATTATCAAAAACGTGTAAGTTTTGAATGGTCTTTACAGTTTGCAACATCTTTAAAAATGCTTGCGGAAGAAGAATCAAAAAACGGCAACGATGAAAAGGCACAACAATATCGCCAAGAGGCTGAACGCATAATAAGAGAATGTTTTGAATATGCTAAGGTCCTTGGACTTCCTGAAGGTCTTATACCTTATACGAACGTAAACAATGTCAGAAATTACGATTCTTACGGTTGGGATTCTTTTGTCGTAGGTGCATTTATCTGTTCGGCACAGGCACTTCAGGCTTGGGGCGGAAGAACTT
>CAJOOL010000202.1 GCA_905236115.1 uncultured Endomicrobiia bacterium | reverse complement strand
TTTCCAAATTCTTAAACAAAGAAGTGCCGACCGTAAAAGATGCGTTGACGGGTGCAATAGATATTATCGCCGAGCAGATTTCCGATAATGCAGTTTACAGAGGTTTAATCAGAAATTTTATTCTTAATACGGGTGTTTTAAAATCCAAAGTTAAGAAAGGTCTTGAAGAGCAGAAGACAAAATTTGAGATGTATTATGATTATTCGGAGCCGATAAAAAATATCGTTTCGCACAGAATTTTAGCTATAAGAAGAGGTGCCAAAGAAAATATTCTTACATGGAAAATAGATGTTGAAACCGAACAGGCCGTGGAAATAATCGCTTCAAAAATAGTTAAAACTAATATGTGTTTGTTTTATCCTGAGCTGTGGACGGCAATGAAAACGGCTTTTGACAGACATTTATATCCGTCTTTACAGGTGGAAATATTTATCGCCAAAATGGAAGAAGCAGATAAAGAAGCCATAAAAGTATTTGCAACAAACGCTAAAAATCTTCTTCTTGCTTCCCCTGCAGGGCATAAAGTGATAATGGGCGTAGACCCGGGCTTTAGAACGGGCTGCAAAGTGGCAATAATAGACAGAAACGGCAACTATAAAGAATATAAACCAATATTTCCTCACGAACCTTTCTGCAGGGTAGAAGAAGCCGAAGAAATAGTAGTAAACTTCATTAAAAAATATAATGTTGAGCTTATCGCAATAGGCAACGGAACGGCATCAAAAGAAAGTGTGCAGTTTATAAATGCCGTTTTAAAGAAAAATCAGCTGAAAGCAAAGTCCATAGTAGTAAGCGAAGCGGGGGCTTCCGTATATTCCGCATCGCCTTTGGCTGTAAGCGAATTTCCGGATTTGGATGTTACGGTGCGTGGTGCAATAAGCATAGCAAGAAGACTTCAAGACCCGTTAGCCGAACTGGTAAAAATAGATCCGAAGTCCATAGGTGTAGGGCAGTATCAGCATGATGTCAACCAAACACAGCTAAAAAAGAACCTTGACGAAACGGTGGAATCCTGCGTAAACTATGTGGGGGTAAATTTAAATTCCGCATCTACGGAACTTTTAAGCTATGTTGCCGGTATCGGTAAACTGGCGGCAAAAAATATCGTTCAATACAGAGCAAAAAACGGTTCTTTTACCAATAAAAAACAGCTGTTAAATGTTTCTATGTTCGGTGAGAAAACTTTCACACAGTGTGCAGGTTTTTTAAGAATTGCAGACGGCGACAATCCGCTGGATAACTCCGCAATTCATCCGGAAAGCTATCCCATAGTTGAAAAAATGGCAAGCGACTTATCCATGACGCCGGAAGGACTGATAGGCAACACTTCGGCAATATCAAAAATAAATTTAAAAGATTATGTTACCGACAGTATCGGTATGTTGACATTAAATGATATAGTTGCAGAGCTTAAAAAGCCGGGCGTTGACCCGAGAAAGACTTTTGAATCTACCGAGTTCAGCACTGAAATTAATACAATTGAAGATTTAAAAGAAAATATGGTTCTTGATGGAACAGTTACCAATGTTACCAACTTCGGTGCATTTGTGGATATAGGCGTTCACCAAGACGGGTTGGTGCATATTTCAAAATTAAGCGATCATTTTGTTACCAATCCGCTGGATGTCGTAAGTGTTGGCGAAACCATAAAAGTGAAAGTGTTAAAAGTGGATACGGCACTTTCGCGTATAAGTTTGGAAAAGATATAAAAATGAAATTTTAAAAAAATAATATTTTGAAAAATAAATATTTTCGGCCGTAAATTCAAAAACACAAGAGCTTTAAGTATTACCAAAATACATCCGGCTCTTGTGTTTTTATTATACTCTTTAATTTTTTCAGCAACTTTTCTGCAACTGTTCCCCGCCGTCAGCCCCTCAACTCTTCAACCTTTCAACTGCTTCTATTCCTCTATCCTTATCTTTATCGTCTTGGCTTTCGTTATAGGCAGTTTATCTATAATATTCAACGCATCCTCCATCTGCTGGCTGGAAGTTCTGTGTGTGGTTATTATAATGGAAACTTTTTTATCTTTATTTCTGTCGTCCTGATAAAGGCTAGCTATGGATACTCCGTGTTCGCCCAAAACGCCTGAAATCTGTGCAAGCACACCCGGTTTATCTACTACGGAAAATCTCAAATAATAGTCGCTTTTACTTTCGCCGTGAGGTAAAAATTTAACTATTTTATTTTTGGAATAACCGACATTCTGCACAAGCCCTGCAGTTCCGTTGGAAATATATTTTGATAAATCTATAATATCGGAAACCACGGCCGATGCTGCAGGAAGCTGCCCCGCACCTTTCCCATAAAAAACTACATCGTCGGCAGCATCGCCTTTAATCATAATGGCGTTATATTCATTGTGAACATTTGCAAAGAAATGATGGTGGTCTATTAAACATGGTTCCACCCATAAATCTATTCCTTTATCCGTTTTGATTGCGGAACCTATAAGTTTAAATACGTATCCGAAATCTCTTGTAATGTTTACGTCTTCAATGTCCAGCTGGTCTATACCTTTTACTCTTATATCTTCCACTTTTATCCAGCTGCCCCATGCAAGAGAAGACAATATCGCCAGTTTGTTGGCGGTATCAAGCCCTTTCACGTCTGCCGTCGGGTTGGCCTCCGCAAATCCCGACTCTTGAGCTATTTTCAGAGCGTCGCCGTAAGGCAGTCCGTCGTTGGTCATTTTGCTCAATATAAAATTTGTCGTTCCGTTCAATATACCTTTAATGCTTTTTATTTCATTGCCCGCAAGCCCTTCATTCAAACCCTGTATTACGGGAATTACCCCGCCGACGGACGCTTCAAAATAAACCATTTTTTTGTTGTCTTGAGCCAGCGAAAAAATCTCGTCCCAGTGTTTTGCAAGCACCGCTTTATTTGCCGTAACTACGCTTTTTCCGTTCTTCAAACTTTCGGTGATTACAGTTCTTGCAGGTTCGTATCCGCCGATAAGTTCCACAACTATATCTATGTCCGGATCTTTTATTATTTCTTTGTAATCTTTCACGTAAAGTTCCGGCTTGTCTATCGGATGCAAATCGCATATAGATTTAACATTTATTTTTACGCCTGATTTTCTCAAAGCTATAGCTTTGTTTTTTTCCAAAATTTTTACTACGCCTTTACCTACAGTTCCGTAACCTACCAAACCTATGTTTAAACTTGTTTTCATAATTTACTTCCCGTCTCCATATTAAAATAAACGACGAATTTTCCCGGCTTCGTTCAAAGATTTCGCTTAAAATGACAAGCGGTCAATCTTTAAAAACGTTGATTAAATCTGATTCGAGCTTTGCTTATTCATAATTAATCGGCATTTCCTTTACCGTATTTTAATGTAAATTTTTTTATTCTCAGCAACGCATCGTGAAACCTTTTATCGTGCGTAACCAAAGATATTCTTACATACCCCTCGCCGCATTTTCCGAACCCTACACCGGGCGAAAGTGCAACGCCTGTTTCTTTAAGAAGTTTTTCGGCAACCGACAAAGAGCCCATTTTTTTCAGTCCGTCGGGCAGTCCCGCCCAGACATACATCGTGCCTTGAGTTCTCTTTGCGTGCCAGCCGATTTTGTTCAAACCGTCAACTAATTTTATCATTCTTCTTTCATATATTTGTGCCTGTTGACGAACACACTGTTGTGAACCGTTAAGTGCGGCAACAGCCGCCAGCTGGGTAAACGTCGGCACACCGTAATCAAGAAAAGATTTGAATTTTTCCAGAGGATAAATCAACTGTTTTGCTCCGCAGCACCAGCCT
>CAJOOL010000201.1 GCA_905236115.1 uncultured Endomicrobiia bacterium | reverse complement strand
GCAATTTCGGTTCTTCCCCGGTCAAAAGTGCGGTAAGCTCCACATTAAATTTTCCCGCCATCGTATACAGAAAACTTACAGGAATATCCACTTCACCGCTTTCATATTCAATGTATTTTTTTGTGTCAATACCTAAATCTTTTGACATC
Organism: uncultured Endomicrobiia bacterium; assembly: GCA_905236115.1. GTDB lineage: Bacteria > Elusimicrobiota > Endomicrobiia > Endomicrobiales > Endomicrobiaceae > Ruminimicrobiellum. The sequence goes on along the minus strand of CAJOOL010000201.1, from coordinate 4,688 downwards.
GTTTCCACCGACATATCCGACAGCTCTCTTAACGCCCTAATTCGCTCGGCAATCTGTTTAATATTTTTATTTTCAGTCATTTGTTCCCCCTCTGATACAAAGATATCCTTATATTTATATCAAAAATTTTATTTTACGTCAATTCTTTGTTCCTGTTTTTTGCCGGAAGAAACCTCTTTTCCGAAAAGTTCGTAATAACTTACCTTGGGAATACCGAACGCACCGTCTTTGGATTCAATATAAACTTTTTCAAGGAAGCAGTCTTTATCGTTTATTTTTATAACGGCTTTGGCAGTACCGTTGTAAAGACCTACAGTCATAGGTTTATCTTTAACGGCTTTTAAAACAAAATCAAAATTCTTTTCCGCTTCATTATATGAAGTTTTATATCCGTAAGCTTTCTTATCAAAAGCACTTAATTCTTCCCTTTCGCCGTTTTTCTTGGCATATAACAGCCAGTAGGCATCAATCGGATTTTTTATATTTATTGTTTTATCATTGTTTACATTAGCATCATAACATACGATATTGGCATTTTTACTTCTTTCTATAATAAATAACCTTTCCGAAGCAGCATACACGCTTACGGCACCCGTTAAAAACAAAATCAACGACAATAAGATTTTTTTCATTTTTTTCTCCCTCAATGTTTCCGCTTGAGAATTATTCAGCGTTCTCCATAATTATAAAATATAAATTTTAAATTGTAAAATAAAAAATCACCTGCACAGATAAAAATAAGGACAATTTTGACAGTCGGTTTCATCATAACTTTCCGCTTTAAACGGTTCGCCGGAATTTATTTCCGCCGTTATAAATTTCAGCTGAGCCAGAACGGAAGAATAAACTTTATCCTTATCCTGTTTAGGATTAAACAAACTTTTTAATTCACAATTTTTTATTGAATACAAATGACAATTTTCTATTTTCTTTAAAAAAGATTTTTCATATAAATACTTGTAAATTATCAGCTGAAAAGACCTTACATTTTTTGCAATTGTCTGTCTTGAAAAATTATCTTCAACAAGATTTCTGTTTAACGGATTTTTTACGGTTCCGGTTTTATAATCCGTTATTTCAATGCTTCCGTCGGTTTTTTCGTCTATTCTGTCAATAAATGCCGTAAATTTATATTCTTTCCCGTCAATATTTAAAGTATTATCAATCTTTTGTTCCGAACCTAAAATTACTTTAAAATCACGCTCGTTGCTTTTTTCAAAATTATAGAAATTTTCCATTTTATTTTTTATCAGCTTTTTCAGCAGATAATTTTTGCCTGTATTGTTATTGCTGAAATATTTTTCAAGATATTCGTCAAGTTTTTGATAATAAAAAACTTCAAAATTTTTATCATTCAATTTTTCTTTCGTCAAACCTTTACAAAATATTTCTTTGAAAAAACCGTGAATGCAGTTTCCTATATCAATATGTTCGTATTCTTCATCATAATCCGTCTGTTCGGACAGTCTTAAAACATATTTGTAATAAAATTTCAGTTTGCATTTAAGGTATGTGTCTATGCTTGTTGCCGAATACGAAAATTCCGAAAGATACTTTTTTATTTCTTCGGTTTTTTCATACTCGTTTTTTTTATTTTTAAAATCCGCACCGTAAATAATAACGTCTTTTATCCCGGCAGCTTCAAGAGATTTTTGCTTGAACTGTTTATTCCAAATAATTTCTTCCATAAATCTGCTTTTTACTGAATTGTTATCTTTTGGATATATCAGAAACACTTTTTTTGCCGCCGATATCAACCCCGTAAAATGATATTTCTGTATATCGGCATCTCTGCCGGAATATCCCACGCCTAAAGAAACCGAAATATCCTTTGGTATAAGCGGACTGACTTCCGTTGATGCCGGCATAACGGAATCCGTCATGGAAAGCACAAAAACATTGTCAAAACTTAAACCTCTTGCTTCCATTAAGCCTAAAACCTGCAAACCTTTCAACGGGCTTCCTATAAGGCTGATATTTCCTTTCAGCAGCACATCTTCCAATATTGCAAGAATTTCTTTTACGGAAAAAATCTCATCCGAACAGATACAGTTTTCAAACTGCCCGGCAATATCGTAAATAATATTTAATGCACCAACATTAAACGGATAAGTGTTTATCAAACTTTTTTCGGAAATCGTATCCGCAATACTTTTTATATAATTTCCGAATTCTTTCATTGTAGCGGAATTTCCGAAATTCGTAACAAAAAGTTTGAATATTTCCGATATTATGCTTTTTATTTTTTCGGGCGGAACATACTGCCAGTAATCCGAAACTTTTTTTGATACGATTCGGCATAAAACATCATTATTTATTATTTCGTCCAAAGATATGAACATATATCTTTTAAATAAACTGTCGTTATTAAATCTGTCAAAATTTTTTATTATTTCATGAATTATAATTCTTGTTACTTCCGGCTTGCCTATAAATCTGATATTTTTTACAAGCGGGTTAGATATTATGGAAACAATATCTTTAACATAATATTTATTTTCATTTTTGTTTTTCTGTGTCTGTATTAAAGAATTTATCAGCGAAAATACGGTGGTTTTTTTGGCGGGATAACCGACCGCAATATTTATGTCTTTTTCTATGCTGTAAAGCTCGCTCATTACCGACGCAAGCACGGCATTATCGGGAACAACGACAACCGTATTTTTTCTTTCCTGTTCTGACATTTTTAATATTAAATTTTTTACAAGGCATGCCTGCGACTGCCCGTCATACGCCGCATAAATATCAATATTTTCGTTAGTGACGTCTTTTATTTCCGAAATATTTTTTACGTTAAAATCTTCATATATTTTTTTTATAGCTTTCCATTTTTGAACACTGCCTTTTAAAATAATATCCAGCTTTTTATCGTCATAAATTTTTTTAAATATATCCGTCTCGGCTTTATTAAGATAATACGGATTAAATAAAATTATCTTTTTGTATTTTTCAATATATTTTAATATTGTTTTATCCGCATTATAGTAACTGTAGCCTTTTGTATATTTTTTTGACAAATCCATTTTTTTATGAAATTCGTTTCTTATACCGTGCAGATATTTTAAAAGTGTATTTATGTTTTCGGGAAGGTCATACCCTATATCGGCATTTATTTTCAGGTTTATCAGTTTTGCATTGTCAACTTTTTCCACATCCAGAGAATTGATAAAGTTCAGTATTTCATAACTCCACTGAAAAAATTCCGAAAAATTGAATTGCGAAAAACTGTTTTCACCGATATTTTTTACTATCTCATAAATGGTATAAGCACTGTCTATATTTGAAATTTTTGAAATGCCGTTTTCTTTATCGCATTCATTTACCAGCTCGTCTATTGTTAAAAATTTCGGAGGAATAAAAGATTTTTTTATCCTTTGAGAAAGTTCTCTTTTTATAAAAAGGCTCGGCCTTTTAGACGGCATAATAACGGCAATATCTTCCGGCTCCATACCGCCGTCTTCCAACCCCAGCACATACCCCGCAGTGTATTTTACAATATCATCATTGATTGAAAGGTTTATTATTTGGGACATGATTTTTTCCTCCAAGTTACTTATGGAAGTTTTACTTAATATTTTTTATTTCCATAAAAATTTAAAATCTAATATACAAATTATAAATATTTCCTCTTTTTAAATAAAATATATCTTCTATAATAAACACATAATTTAATTTAATATATTTCTCGTAATTTAATATTCAGTCCACTTACCGGACAACGCTTTGTTGACATATAAAACCAAATCGCTTATTTTTGGTATTGCCATTATTTATCCCCTTTATTATCGTTATAATATTTTCTTAAAATATCGTTTATTCTGTCGTTTGCCGCAAGAATTAAAGAGTTTCTGATTAAATTAGAAAAATTCCTATTGACTTTGTTACTTTTTTGTGCTATACTTCCGTTAGCAAAGCTAGACGGAAGAGCAGAATAGGCCTGCTGCCCATCGAGGTTTAACCTCTTTGTTATGATGGATTGGCCACCATCCCGTTTGGCTTTGTTTTTCATTCTAATCAAATCTTCAGGTTTCGTCTTAAAAAATCCCACTATTTCATAATTGTTTTTATTGTCGTTAATTTCTATAACCACCACGTTATTATGTTTATCTCTTGCTACAAAATTATAATAATTAGGCTTGTTTTTAAAATTCGGCTGAACTATGTCCGTAGTTTCGTATAACCCCGCATCTAAAACATCGTTATACTCTGTAACAGGCAGCTCAGGATGATTTGTTTTATTTTTTTTAACGATATTTTGTTTTAGAACTAACGGTTTTTGTTTTTTGCCGATTAATGCCAAATCTTCATTAGCCAAATTCGGCAAAAAGAAATCTCTCTTTGGGTTTTGATAATGTTCAGTCGTCGGCAGTTTTTTATATCTCATCATCGCAGCTATCGGATTATACTTGCTTCCGTAAACCTTTTGATTTTGTAAAAATTTATTTATTCCCGTTGAGAATTTACCGGCATTAATAACATCAAACTGCCCCGTAATATCCTGAGGCGAAATTCTGCCTTCCTGCAAATTCTTAGCAAGAAGTTTTGCTTTTTCCTGAGGAGAAAATTCAAAAGCAGCGCTATATAACTTCTGTAATATGCCTTTTTTTGTCGGAACTCTGTTTAACAGCTTGTCGTCCGTCGGCGGTCTGAAATCATAAGATACCTGAGCCAAATCAATTGCATTTTTC
>CAJOOL010000200.1 GCA_905236115.1 uncultured Endomicrobiia bacterium | reverse complement strand
TAACGAAACAGACAAAAACGAACGAAAAAAAATTTCCGTAAACACGCATATCTTCCTGCCCGATTTTTAAGGCATAAAAAGTAAGTGCGTAATGAAATGCCAGCGTAAACCCTGAAAAGAACAGAAACCATGAATAAAAATTTTTTATATCCGTCCACCATGCAAGCGAAAAATAAACGATAATCACCATTATGGTATAGAGCGGAAAAAAATACGGCGACAACGTTATAAAAATATTATCTTTGTTCAGTGTAACGCTGCCGCCTTTTTTAGAAACTTTAAATTTTTTTATCTGTGCTCCGCTTAAGATGCCTGCCAGTGCGTGCGTAAGTTCGTGGCCAAAAATATAAGAAGCCATCGGCTTAAAAAATATCAGCTGAAACAAAAAATATACTGCTATGCCTGCCCAGAACGGGGCAATATCGGTGCCGGTATTTCCGGCGAAAGAAAAAAACAACCGTAAAAAATCGTATACCAGCACCAACAAAAGCGGCAATAAAATTATTGACAATAAAAATCTGAACTTCATTCAACTGCTCAACTATTCAACTATTAAACTTTCAACTTTTCAACCGGCGGTTGTTTTTTAGAACCCGATATTCAGACCGAATGTATAGCTAGGGATTCCGTCGGTATAAGTAACGCCGACATTTCCGTTAACAACAAGTATTGATACGGATACGCCCAGAGAATAGCTTAAGCCGTCTGCCGAGCCGGTCATACCGTCGTGTATGGAAGACTTTGCTTTTACTTCGGTTCTGTCATAGCCTACACCTGCATAAGGAGTTACAAAAGGTATAGGGAAAGTGGCGACTGCTCCGAGAGCGATATTATTGGCACTCAGTTTGTTTGTTCCTGCGGCGATATCCGTCATGGTATAAACGCCTTGCACGGTAACCGACGGTATGAACATAACTTCACTTTCGTAGACATAATATTTTAAGCCCAAACCGTAAATGTTGGAGTCGTAAAAATAGGCATATTTTCCCAGCAGTTCAAAGCCCATAGGCAGGCCTAAAGATGCGTTTACCATAGGAACAAGAAGCTGTGAAGTGCCTTCGGCTCTCATAATTTCGTTATCAACTTTTACGGTATTGAGTCTTGCGGAAGCGTTAAAATTTAAAAGTCCCAGACCTGCGGATACTCCGTAATTTCCGCCGTTCATAACGGCACTCATATCGCTTGCAAGATTTTTTAAATAACTTTTTGCCTGTCCGGCTGAAGCTGCATCCATTACCGTATTGAATTTGTCAAACGGGTTTGCAAACGCCGCTTGTCCTGCCAAAAAGACTACTGCCAAAAGCAACAAAATTTTTTTCATTTTTTTCTCCCGAAAATTTTTAAAATATATTTCATTATTTTAGCATTTTTAGTAAATAATGAAAAGATTTAAAAATGTAAACAAAAATATTTGTTATAAAAAAACGGTTCAAAGAAAGGATTTCTTTGAACCGTTTAATATTTCAAGTGGTGCTGAGGGGCAGAATCGAACTGCCGACACAAGGTTTTTCAGACCTTTGCTCTACCGACTGAGCTACCTCAGCACTTTACGTCTTTACTCTTCAATAACCTCTTCGCCGTCCGTTTCAACAACATCTTCAATATCTTCCTGCGGTTGTCTTTTAAACTTTGCTTTGCCTTTTTCTACCAGCTCGGAAACCTTTTCTCTGCTGTCATTAACAAAACGTCTGCCTTTTTCTCTCAAATCGCTGCCGACTTCTTCCGCATCTTCAACAAAATCTTCCGTAAGTTTTCTCAAATGGGTTCTGGTTTCTCTTCCGGTTTTGGGAGCATATAACAAACCTACTGCCGCACCTACCGCTGCACCTAACAAAAACGCTATAAGACTGCTGTCTCTATCCATTGGTATATTCTCCTACTTTCTTCTTTTAAAAATATAAGGCGTTACTAAAGGAATTACCGTTGCTGCTACTTTAACCCACGCTTTCGGGAAAAAACTTGCTGCCGTAATAACACCATCGGAAATCTTATGAACCGAATCTATTTCTCTGTTGGCTTTATCCAAAGTTTCTTCCAGCTTTTTGGCGGTTTTGGCAAGCTCATTCATTGTTACCGCAAAATATACTGCTGCTATCACTACTGCGGTTGTAACCAAAACTGCACAACAGATTAATATTGATTCGTTTATGCAACTCATATTTGGATATTATATAAAGTTTTTTATTGTTTGTCAAGCCTTGAGCTGAGCCGTAAGCTGCGGACTTTTCCCCCTCGGACGTCAGCGACGTCGGCCGGGAACGAAAATCTTCCGAACTATACTATCGTCTTTCCGGATTCAAACTCAAACAAATGAATTTTCTTCAAGTCAAACAGAAGTTCTATTACCTGATTGGGTTTTGCCTTATTGTTGGCATCAACTTTTGCTACCATTATGTTCTTGCCGGTATTGAAATGCAGATAAATTTCGCTTCCTAAAGGTTCTACAATATCTACCGTAGCGGAAAAACCGCTGACAACCTGATGTGAAATATTGGCAAAAAGTTTATCGTAAATATCTTCCGGACGTACACCCATAACAACCTGTTGGTTGACATAAGGTGCAATTTTTTCCTTCATAAAATCGGGAACTTTTACATCAAAAGAACCCTCTTTTAAAATCAAATCGCCGTTTTCGTTTAAAACGTCAACATTGAAAAAATTCATAGGAGGCGTGCCGATAAAACCTGCCACAAATTTGTTGGCCGGCTTATCGTAAAGTTCCAAAGGACCTGCCACCTGCTGAATAATTCCGTCTTTCATTACGCATATTTTGTCGCCCATTGTCATAGCTTCCGTCTGGTCGTGGGTAACATATATCATTGTGCTTTGCAGTCTTTCATGAAGTTTTTTCAGTTCGGCACGCATCTGAACTCTCAGCTTGGCATCAAGGTTGGATAACGGTTCGTCAAACAAAAATACTTTCGGTTTTCTGACTATCGCTCTTCCTACCGCCACTCTCTGTCTCTGTCCGCCGGAAAGCTGTTTCGGTTTTCTGTCAAGAAGATGCGAAATGCCTAAAATCTCTGCGGCTTCTTTAACTCTTTTTTCTATTTCGGCTTTATCGTAGCTTCTTAATTTCAAGGCGAAAGCCATATTGTCGTATACGGTCATGTGAGGATACAGCGCGTAGTTCTGAAATACCATTGCAATGTCTCTGTCTTTGGGAGGCATATCGTTGACTTTTACGCCGTCTATTAAAATATCTCCCGAAGTAATATCTTCAAGCCCTGCAACCATTCTGAGGGTGGTAGTCTTTCCGCAGCCCGAAGGACCGACAAGAATGCAGAACTCTTTATCCTTAATTTCAAGATTGAAATCTTTTACGATTTTGACATCGCCGTAACTTTTGTAAACATTTTTTAAAACTATCTCTGCCATCGTTCCTCCGTAAACCGCTTATGAAAACGAAATGTATACCGCTGTATAAAACATATTGCCGCCGCACGTACCGCCCGGCGTTTATCTTTTGCCGCATAAAATCGGGAAGGCGGGATTTGAACCCACGATCTCCTGCTCCCAAAGCAGGCGCGTTAGCCAGCTACGCCACTTCCCGGACAGACACGTGTAAGACGCGTGCGGATGAATACGCAAAATTGACAATAAAACGAACGTAAAACAAATAACAATGGGAGATTATACAAAAATAATATGAATTTTGCAAAATTTGCGAAGCGGTTTTTAATATGCTATAATTAATAAAGTGCTGAATAATTCTCAAGCGGAAACCGCAAGGCTTTTTGCTTGTTTATAATTAATCGGCATTTACTTTATGTCAAAAAGGTTGTTTTTGGCGGATTTTTATGTTATAATCAGATTATAAACACAATACAAACACGTTTTAAAATTGAGTATATTAAAGGGAACTTGTTGTTGAAAAATGTCAAAGGTGTTTCGGTGCTGTCTTTGAAATTTCGCAAACGCTTTGTTTGCGGTTTCCTAAAGGGGTTTAATATATGGCAGACAGTCTTAGAACGGAGTCCGGAAAAAGTGAATTACAATTAGGTCTTTTTATAAACAACCAATACGTAACGGTGAAAAAAATCGGTGTCGGCGGTTTCGGTGTCGTTTGGCAGGCTTACGATTTCAGTCTGAGAAATTTTATTGCCATAAAAGAACTTCTTCCGGATTATGCACAGCCGAAATTCATTGAGATGTTTTATAAAGAGGCGTTGATTGCCAAAAATATTATTCATGATAATATCGTCAGAGTTCAGCATTTTTGGCAGGGTAACAACGGTTCTTATTATGTAGTTCTTGATTATGTCCGCGGAATAGATTTGGAGATATTAATCCGCAAATGCAACGAAATGGGAACCAAAATCCCATGGATGCTTTCCACATTTATCTGTATGAGCGTGCTGAAAGCCATAGATTACGCCAACAGAATTGCCAGAGATTCCATTACGGGAAGCGCTTACGGGATAGTTTACAGAGATATTTCGCCCGGGAATGTTCTTCTGTCTTTTGACGGAAATATCAAGCTGAGCGATTTCGGCGTGGCAAAGACGGCCGATGAACTGAAAGATTCCATTCCGGAAAAAGTTATCACCGGAAAATACCCCTATATGTCGCCCGAGCAGATAAAAGGGATTGCCGATATAGACCACAGAACGGATATATTCTCTGTGGCGGTTCTGTATTATGAAATGCTTACGGGAAAGCAGCTGTATCAGGGAACCAATGACGAAATAAGAGAACAAGTTTTAAATAAAAAGTTTGATACCGAAGAACTGAATAAAATACCTGAAATTCCGGCAGAGATTATAGAAGTAATTGCCAAAGCTCTGGAAAAAGACAGAGAGAACCGCTACGAAAAAGCTATTGAGATGTATAGAGACATCAGACGCGTTCTTAAAGGCGTGGAAACCGATGAACTTTCCATAGAGCTGGCGGAGTTTATCAATAATAATCTTAAAGAATATGTTTCAAATTCCGAAAAACTGGTTGAAAACGTAAAAGCTCTGGATATTACCGATGTCCAGAAGAACGAATTTGTCAGAAAAATCAACTGCCAGGATTTTATTGCCGGACAGGTGAAACTGCCGGCCGATTCCGAGGACGGTTCCGGGCAGGCTGCAGGAGCGGTGGCATTTGCGGCTTCGGCTCAAGCGGCGGCAGGTTCCGAATACAGACAGGCAGGCGTGCCCAAAGTCGAAGAGAAAGGAAAGACCGTTTTTGAAGAAGTGGGCGACTGGCTGTTTACCAAGCTGAATGATATGAAAAAAAGTATCATAAGGCTGATAATAGCGGTGATACTGGCGGTGCTGATATTTGCGGGCTTGGATATTTTCGTGTTTCAGTTTACGCCGCCGGGTAAGGAATTTTACTCCAGAATTTATCCGCCCGACGTGATAATAACCACCATTCCCGCCGGAGCCGTGGTAAGTATGAAGACAAAAGACGGCGAAAAGATACTGAACAATGTTTCTTCGTCTTCGCCGATACCGGTAAGAAAAGTTCTTCCTAAAACTTATATAGTTTCGGCACTGAAAGACGGCTTTAAGCCGGTGCAGAGAGTGGTGCAGATAGAAAGAAGCGACAAATCCAAAAAAGTGAGAAAAGAAAAAATAGAAATAATGTTTGACTTCGTCTTAAATGTGGATTCCTATCCTGCCGGAGCAAACGTATTTATTGACGGCAACAAATTCGGCGTGACGCCGTGCAAAGTGCAGCTTCTTGCCGGTGCTCATACGGTGAAACTTTCTCTTGAGGGTTTTGAGGATTTGGGTTCCAATTCCGCTTTGGCGGGTAAAGACGGCCAGTGCGATATAGATTTCTCAAAAACGGGTATTGAAGAGATGTTTGCCGGCGTGGACAGAAAGTTCTGGGACTGCGAACTGAAAAATATTGACGGGGAAAATATTTTCAGCGTTAAGGGAACGATGTTTAAACGTGTCAATATAGGTTCCGAACCTGACGGCATGACAATACATGTTCAGGGCGAAGACAGACCTAGAGGCAACACGCCTATGGAAACTCTGTTCAGACTGGGCGAATACAAGATAAGGCTGATGGATCCGAATGCAAGGTTCGGTGAAATGTTAAAGACGGTTGTAATAGATAAAGATACGAATTCCGATATATTTTTCAAGCTGAATAAGATAGTTACGCTACGTGTGCGTTCAAAAGACGACCCGGGCGATACGTTTATTACGAAAGTTACCATTTCCAATGAAAATTTCAGCGTAACAAAAGATATTTCAACGACGAAACCGATAAAAATTCCTTTACCCGTGGATGTTTACGATATTGTATTTCACGGGGACGGTGAATATAAACCGCATAAACTGTATGGTGTTGATATAGGTAAAACGGGAACGATTTCCGGTATATTGGAATATGCCGATATCGGGCTGAGCTTAACGGTGAAAGATAAAGATACGTCCAAGCCGATAGCAAATGCTTTTATATGGCAGGATAAAAAAATACTCGGCAAGACCAATAAAGAGGGTGTATTTAAAAATAAAATTAAGCCCGGAAAATATAATTTTAAAATAGTGGCAAAAGATTATTTGGAACAAACCGTTCGGACGGAAGTTATCGCGGGCAGAGAAAGTTCCGCTGAAGTTTTGCTTGACTCCGGTGCTTCTTCCAATGATTTTTCCGGCGGTTCAGGAATTTCGGAAAATGTCGGCGAAGAAAAACCGACAGTCAAAGCACCCGATACGTCTTCGGCAGATGGTTCGGGTGGCGGTTCGGGTTCGTCTGCAGGTTCGGGGACGGGTTCCGGTGCGGGAGCAGGTTCGGCTGCTAATTCGGGGACTAATTCTGCTGCTGCAGGTTCCGATACAGATAAGAAGATTAAAGATATGCGTTCGGCTCAGTCTTCTAAAACTCAAGCGGAATCTTTGGCAAAGAATCCTGCCAAAGAAAAGGCTGCTTCGGATAAAAAATCCGAAAAACCGAAGAAACCCAAGAGTGCTTCAAGTTCCGGCGACAGTGCATCCAAAGAACAGCAGGTAATAGTATGTCTGAACTGCGGATACGTCAATACGGCACCTGCAGGCAAGAAGCTGAGATTCTGCGTAAACTGTGCAAAATCTTTGAAGTAATGTAAAGTTCTGAAGTAAAAAGTTGAAGAAACGCCTTAAAAGTTTAGAGGGGATAAGCCTATGAAAAAAATAAAATTTTTATCAGTTTTCAATATTTTGATTTTATTTTTGGCAATATTCGGTATTTTTACGCCCGTATTTGCGGCGACGGACAATATCCCCAAAACCATTAACGTGCAGGGAAGATTGACGACGGATTCGGGACAGCCGATAACAGGTAAAATTGAAGTTTCTTTAAATATATACAGCGACAGCGGAGGAAGTTCTTCCGTGGCATCCAAAACGGACAGTAATGTAACGGCGGATTCCGAAGGTTTATACAGTGTAGATTTTGATTTCGGTTCCGAGAATATAAATTTCAACGGGCAGTTATATTTTAAAGTTACTGCGAAAGGCGTGGAGTCAAAAATATCGCCGTTTTCTTCCAGCCCTACGGCATTTTATGCTTCTTCTTCCACTTATGCACTGAGTCTTTCAACAAGCGGGGATAAGCTTGTTGACGGAAATTTTGACCAAAATACCGTTTACAGCATAAAAGTTGCCACATCAACATGGGCGGGTGCAATGTCCGTCAACGGAACAAGCGGGCAGATTTGGGGAATGAAAGACGAAACAACTCAAGGCTGGATGGCTCCGGGCGAACTTTCCATACCTATAGCTACCGCAGATAAAGTGGGCGGTGTAAAACTTGCTGACGATAAAGGTATTGATATAGATTCTTCCACCGGCGTAATAAGCGTAAATTATGCGGCAACATCTTCCGTGGGCGGTATCAAACTGGGCACGGGGACGGGCTTATCAAACGATATTTCTTCTGACGGAATACTGAAAGTTCTTCCGGCACAGGCGGCAGTTATCGGCGGTGTGATGGTGCCTGCAGCAAGCGGTTTAACGGTGGATACTAACGGAAATTTAGGAATAAACTTGAATACTGCTTCAGGTTTAAATATTTCAAGCAATCAGTTGACTGTTTCACCTGCTGCGGAAAGTACGCTGGGTGTGGTAAAAGTTCCTTCCGCAAACGGCTTAAGTGTAGACAGTGACGGAAAAGTGGCTGTAGCTTTGGCTGATACGTCCAATGCCGGAACGGTGATAGTGGGAGAAAATATCAATGTAACGGACGGGAAAATCAGTGTTCCTGCGGCAAGTTCAAGTAATGCAGGTGTGATGAAGTTGTATGGTTCTACCGGAGAAAGTACCGACGGAACAATGACACAGTCTGCAATATCAAATGCGATATCAAGTGCCGTAACATTTACTAATGTAGACAGAGCATTAATCAGCGACGCAAGCGGAAAAGTTGCTGTTTCGGGAGTTTCTTCAACGGAGCTCGGCTACTTAAGCGGAGTAACGAGTTCGGTACAGACGCAGTTGAATGCAAAGCAGGCAACGAT
>CAJOOL010000199.1 GCA_905236115.1 uncultured Endomicrobiia bacterium | reverse complement strand
CCTATAAAGAGGCGGTTGAACCGCTTCAAGCGGAACTTCGCAGGGATACCGGGCAATTTATCGCGAGAAGTTCCAACGAATTTAGAGACAAAAAGCCTTGCGGTTTCCGTTTGAGAATTAATCAGTGTTTCCTTAAGAACTAAAACTATTCGTTTCGTATCTTTAACTCGCACATAACTCAGTCTTTTTTATTTTTTAAAAAGGCTCTACAAAAGTTATACCGCTGGTTATATTAAAACATAATTGAAGAACTTTTTTTTCTTTTCTTGAATTAACAGGTTTATATACTGCAGCAGAAAAAAAATATTTTGACCAATCATAAGCACTTGATGTAGCACGAAAAAATGTACAATATTTATTACCTCTTGCATCAATACCTAAAATCGGATGATAATTTGTATACCCGTCAGGAGCTGCATTACTATAGTGTGCTAAAAAATTCCCATGCTCGGAATAATACGCTTTTTGAGCAGATAAACAAGTACTCAACAAAGCATAAGCTTCAGTCATTTCTGCTTTATCAATATACCCGCGATAAATCGGAACAGAAACAACCGACAGAATTATCACAATGGCGATAACGATTACCAGCTCCACCAATGTAAAACCTCTACTTCTTCTTTTGATTTTTGTCTTCATGATTTTCTCCTTTTCCTTTTTTTAGCAAAGATTTTTTTGTTTTTTCATTTTTAGGCGAGAAAAATAAGTTGGAGCTTGCCTGTAGCCGTCTATAAGCGATTGAGCAAGTGAAAACTTTATTTTTTCCGCCAAATATTTTATGCAAATAATCTCTGCTCTCAAAGAACTTTTTTATTTTTGTTTTCGGATAGGCTGAAAGGATTGCATTTTGGAAAGTTTCAATAGTTTGATTTTATTTTGACAAAATAAAAACGGCTGAATTATTCCGTGCGAGTTGAAGACACAAAACAAACAGCCGTGGTTCTTAAGCTTATACAAGCCAAGAACACTTGATACATACTATTAAGGGGATCAGCCAAAATAATGTGTATCTTAACGGTCTATTTTTGGTTTTCAACTCGCTTTTGCTTTACAAAAGCCTGTCCTTTCGGACTCCAAAAACATTATTATTAAGTTTATATCTTAATTATACCATTTCAGCTTTTGACAAGACATCTGGACATAATCAAATAAAAATGATAGAATGAAAACCATGGAAAATAAAATAAGATTTATGGATTTTTGTGCGGGTATAGGCGGCGGCAGACTTGGCTTGGAAAAGGGAATGAATGCCGTCTGTGTCGGTTTTTCCGAAATTATGCTTGCAAGCGAAAAAACATATAGAACACTTCATAATGCAAATAAAGAAAAAAATTGGGGAGATTTGACGAAAATAAATACTTCGGAGCTTCCTGATTTTGACGTTTTGATTGCAGGATTTCCGTGTCAGACTTTTTCTATTATAGGCAAAAGAAAAGGTTTGGATGACGAAAGAGGAAGAATTATCTATCATTTAATCCGTATTTTAAAAGATAAGAATGTTCCCTATTTTATTTTAGAAAATGTTAAAGGATTAGTTAATCATAATAACGGGCAAACAATAAAAACTATAGTTAAAGCTTTGGAAAATGCCGGATATTATACGGGCTATAAAGTTATAAGCTCCGCAAAAATGGGTGTTCCTCAAATTCGTGAAAGGGTTTACTTTGTAGGAATACGAAAAGATAAAGCTAAAAAAGGAAAATTTATTTGGCCGTCAGAAACTGAATTATCGGATATAAAAAAATTTTTATGTAATGAAAAAAGTGAAATTTTAGATGAAAATAACACGACTTTTCAGAGATATTTAAATAATAAGTATAATAAGAACAAGTATGATTTAAAAAAATTATTAAACGAAGACTATTTGGTTATAGATACTCGTCAAAGCGATTTAAGGCAATACCGCGGAGTTGTCCCTACTTTAAGAACCGGCAGGCATGGAATTTTGTATGTAAAAGACGGAAAACTTCATAAAATATCCGGATATGAAAGCTTATTGTTACAAGGATTTGAAAAAGAAAGTTCATTAAGAGTAAGCAGAAATCCTGATATTCAAGAAAGAGATTTATTATCTCAAGCGGGAAATGCAATGACAGCAAATGTAATTGAAAAAATTGCCGGACAATTAAAGGAATATATTGAAAGATAAATTTATGAATAAACAAATATTAGGTTCACAAACAGCAAAAAATGGTTTTGCAAATGAAAAAGAAGTTGCAGAGAAATTTAATAACTGGGAAGCTGATGAAGATGCACAAAAATGGCTTCTTATTATGGGATACGATTTAAAAAGAATTGAAGAAATAAAAGCTGTAGTTTTAAAAAATATAACACCAAAACCGAAATCAGATGTAAATATTCGGATAAAAATTAAACTAAAAGATGTCTTAAATATTGAGAATATATCGGTAAAACTGGTAAGTAATACTCAAGGATTTAATCAGGTAGATAAAAGAAAAATAGATAAATATGTTGAAATGTGGAACATACCGAATGATACGGCAGAATTATTAAAATTATTTACAGGAGAAACAGTTCCGAAAATAAAAAATCTCAGAGATAAAAGACGTATGTTTTTAGATGAATTTTCTGAACAAGACAGGAATAAAATATTAAAATTTTTTGAAGATAATAAAATGTTAATTATTAATGATATTTTAAGAGGTCGCGGAGAGTTTTCCGTAGAATGGGTTTTAGTTGCTCAAAAAATAAATAAAAATACAAAATGGATTTTAAAAAATATAAATGAAGTTATAAATCACTATTCCGGAGAAGTTAAAATGTCTCCGAAAGGCAGTATTTTGATAGGTTCTGTTACTGTTCAAAGGAAAGGCGGAACGCCCGACCCTGCATCTCTACAGTTTAAAATAAATCCGCTGGAAATTTTTGATATATGATATAGTAAACGACTAAATATTTTTAATATAAAATAATAATTTTAAAACTAAAATTCTATTTTATTATGATTTTATTTTTAGCGTTTACTACATAATAAAAATATCTACATTGCAAAATTTAATTCACTTTACAAAAGTGTGCATTTGCACACTTTTGTAAAGTGATAAAAATATAAGTATTTTAATTAAGCCAATTATTGTCAAATTGTTCAGTAATTTTAGCTCCTTTAGTTATATTGTAGTATAACTGTAATGAAGACCAACCGTTATTTTGCAATTCTACAGGCTTCATTGCTTGAGCAAAAATACCGATTTTTAGTTTGTTGCTGCAACTGCTATTGCATATATAAAACTGAGTAAAATATTTGTTGCCTCGTGCGTCTATACCAAGTACCGGATCGTAATTTGTGAAACCACCGCCTGTACTATCCCCGTCTCTTAAGAAATTTCCGTACTCTGAATAATAAGTTTTCTGAGCTGATAAAACAGTACCTAACAAAGCATACCCCTCAGCCATCTTTGATTTATCCACATACCCGCGGTAAATCGGAACACTTATTACCGACAGAATAATAACGATTGCGATAACGATTACCAGCTCCACCAGTGTAAAACCGCCACATCTGTCATGCCCGAATGTTTCACGTGCAACAACTGTCGGACAACCCGTCGTTTTTCCGTTTTCATAATTCCATTGCATACATCCGGTTTTCTGTTTTGTCTTGTTCATGATTTTCTCCTTTTCTTTTCGGCAAAGATTTTTGTTTTTCCCGCTCTGTAAGTTTTATACAATAATCTCTGCTTTCAAAGAACTTTTTTATTTTTGTTTTTAGAGAATACAAAAGGATTGCTTTGTGTGGAGATTTTTCAGCAGTGATTTTTTAATACAAAAAAATAACGGCTGTCTTGTCTACGAGGCGAGAAAGCACCATAAAACAAACAGCCGTGATTCTATCATTGCATACACAACAACAGAATACTTGAAATAAAATATTGAGTTAATTAGGCTCAACATGATATTCCTATGCGTTTATTTTTGGCTTTCTCGCCGGAATTTCAAAGAATATAATTCCTAAAAATTCCTGCATCCTTTTCGGATTCCAAAAACATTATTATTAAGTT
>CAJOOL010000198.1 GCA_905236115.1 uncultured Endomicrobiia bacterium | reverse complement strand
TTTCCTTCCGGCTCCTGTATGGGAATACCCGCACCGATTGCTGCGGCCATGGGCTCTTCTATAATATGAACCTCTCTGGCACCTGCCTGCTCGGCAGATTCTCTGACGGCTCTTCTTTCCACTTCTGTTATTCCCGACGGAACGCCGATAACAATTCTGGGATGAAGAAGCCTTTTGGATTTATTAACTTTTTGAATAAAATGTCTTATCATTTTTTCCGTAGCGGCAAAATCCGCAATAACACCGTCTCTAAGAGGACGAACCGCAATGATATTGGCGGGAGTTTTCCCGAGCATTTTTTTAGCTTCGGCACCTATAGCCAAAACATTTTTGGTTTCTTTATCCATGGCAACAACGGACGGTTCCGTTAAAACAACGCCTTGTCCTTTCACATAAACCAAAACCGCAGCCGTGCCTAAATCTATACCTAAATCATTTGAAAACAATTTAAAAAGATAATTAAACATTTTATTCTCTCTTTTTGTCTTTTATTCAAAAAACACCGAAAAATCTACAAACAAAATATTAAAACGGTGGTTCTTTTTCCAATTATACAAAATATTTTTAAAAATTGCGAAACAATTTTCCAACATTTCCCTTACTTTTTTAAAACTTTTTTAATCTTTTCCAGAAACAATTCATTTTCTTCTCTTGTTCCCACTGTTACACGAACATAATCCGGCAAATCATATTCGTCCATAGCTCTTATGATAACGCCCTCTTTAAGCATTTTCTTAAAAACATCTTTGCCTTTGAAAGGCGAAACTTTCATTAAAAAGAAATTCGTAACTGTATCAACGTATTCTATTCCCATATTTTTTAGACTGTCAAATATGAATTTTAATTCTTTTCTGTTATGCTTCAAACTTCTTGAAACCTGTGATTTATCCGCAAGGCTGGCAACCGCTCCCGCCTGTGCGAATTTATTTAAATTAAACGGAGGACGAACTCTTTCAATATAATCAATCACCGTCGGACTTGATAAGCCGTAACCGACTCTGGCACCGGCCATGGCATAAATTTTTGAAAAAGTTCTTAAAATTATAAGGTTGGGATATTTTTTCAAAAGTTTTACGGTATCTGGTAAATCTTTCTTGAAAGAAGCATACTCATGGTAAGCCTCGTCGGAAATTACCAAAGGTTTCATTCCGTATTTGTTTAAAGGAAGAGCTTTTAAAAATTCTTCAAATTCTTTTTGGTTATTGTAAGTTCCCGTCGGGTTGTTGGGATTGGTAATAAAAACGGCTTTCGTATTTTTGTTGCAGGCTTTAGCCATCGCCGCCAAATCATGCACAAAACCGTCTTTCATTGGAACTATTACGCTTTTGGAATCCATTATTTTTACGGCCATTTGGTATCTGGTAAAAGCATATTTTGAAATGACGATTTCATCTTCGGGATTAAAATATACTCTTGCAATAATTTCTATCAGCTCGTCGGAACCGCAACCGACAATAACATTGTTGATTTTCATTTTATAATATTTTGCTATAGCAGATTTCAATTCGGTGGAATTAAAATCCGGATAGAAATATACTTTATCGGCAACATCTTTCATTGCTTCAACAGCCTTAGGTGAAGGACCTAACGGATTTTCGTTGGAAGCAATTTTTATAATATGTTTTAAACCGAGTTCTCTTTTTAAAGTTTCTATCGGTTTTCCGGCAACATAAGGCTGAAAAGACTTACAAACTTCTCTTGTTAATTTTCCTGCATCAAACATAATTACATCTCCTGGCTTTTATTTTAAATCCAATTTTAACGGTTGTCCAAACTCCTCAACCTTTCAACTAAAACCTACTCAGCTTTCGGATACGAACCGATAACTTTTAAAAATATACAATATTTTTTTACTTTCTCTATGGTATTTGCCGTTTTTTTATCACTGATGTGCCCTTCGAAATCCATATAAAAAACATACTTCCAAACTTCTTTTTTTGTCGGACGAGATTCTATTTTTGTCAAATTCAATTTACTTTTATTAAATTCGGAAAGAATTTTATATAATGCACCGGCTTCATCTTTTAAAGAAAAAATTATGCTTGTTTTATCGTTGCCGGTTCTGTAAGAAATATCGTGCCCCAAAACGAAAAATCTCGTCCAATTATTTTTGCTGTCTTCAATGGAAGAAACAAGAATGTCAAGATCATAAATTTTCGCCGCAATTTCTGAAGCAATGGCTGCCGAATTTTCATTTTCCAGTGCCATCTGTGCAGCCTGTGCCGTGGAATTTACCGGAAAAAGTTCGGCGTTTGGCAGATTCTTTTTCAGCCATATGCTGCACTGTCCTATAGCCTGAGAATGAGAATATACAACTTTCACATTTTCAATTTTTGTTTTTGACAACAGGCAGTGAGAAACCCTTAAATTTATTTCGTTTACGACTTTCAAATTCGTATTAACCAGCTCGTCCAGCGTAGTATTTACCGCACCCTCGTTGGAATTTTCTATTGGAACAACGGCAAGGTCGGCTTTGTTTTTTTCCACTTCGGTAAAAACATCCACAAGTCTTTCTACGGGAATGAAATCAACTTTTGAACCGAAATGTTTAAGGCTTGCCTGATAACTGAACGTAGCTTTAGGCCCCAGATATGCAACTTTCAGTCTTGATTCCAAACCTCTGCATACGCTGATAATTTCTCTGTAAACATAAGAAATATCTTCTTTATCCAGAGGACCTTTATTGTTTTTTACAAGATTGTTTATTATTTCGCTTTCTCTGGACGGAACGTAAACTACGGAAGCATCCTGTTTCATTTTGCCGATTTCTACGGCAAACTTCGCCCTTGCGTTGAGAAGTTCCAAAATTTTTTCGTCAATATAATCAATATTTTTTCTGCACTCGGCAATTTTATCACTCATAAAAAATCCTTTATAAAACTCTTATGAAAAATCAAAATTTTGCATTATTATACTATATATTTAAAAATTTTTAAAGAAAAAACAAAAAAATTTTCAAGCCGAATGAAAAATATGTTATAATAAGCTAGATATGGATAACAAAATAGTAAGTTTATTCAGCGGAGCCGGCGGATTGGATAAGGGGTTTGAATTGGCAGGCTTCAATACAGTTTGGGCGAACGACTGCGAGCCTAACGTTTGGGAAACTTTTGAATATAATTTTCCGAAGACGCATTTGGATAAGAGAGATATAAGAAAAGTTCTTTCATACGAAATTCCCGACTGTGCCGGAATTATCGGCGGTCCGCCCTGCCAGAGCTGGAGCGAAGCAGGTTCTTTAAAAGGAATATGCGACGAAAGAGGCCGCCTTTTTTATGAATTCATAAGAATACTCAGAGATAAAAAACCGTTGTTTTTTCTGGCCGAAAATGTGTCCGGTATGCTGGCGAAAATACATAAAAATGCTTTGGAACAGCTGAAACAAATGTTCATAAATACAGGATACAATTTAAGTTTTAATCTTGTCAATGCCAACGATTTTAATGTTCCGCAGGACAGAAAACGTATTTTTTTTATCGGATACAGAAAAGATTTGAAAAAAATTTTTGAATTCCCGGAAAAATACGAATATAAACCGGTATTAAAAGACGTAATTTGGGATTTAAGAAATTCTGCAGTTCAAGCAAAAAGAGGAAACCGCACAAATGCCGAAAACTGCAAAATTCCTAACCATGAATATATGACGGGAATTTTTTCAAAAATATATATGTCAAGAAACAGAGTGCGTGCGTGGAATGAGCCGTCTTTTACCATTCAGGCCGACGGAACCAGAGCACCTATTCATCCACAGGCACCGAAAATGGTTTTAACCGGAAAAGATAAAAGAGAATTTGTTAAAGGAAAAGAATATTTATACAGAAGATTATCTTTAAGGGAATGTGCAAGAATTCAAACTTTTCCGGAT